>NZ_JBOBDR010000008.1:0-248910 GCF_050586545.1 Pseudomonas sp. WC2
CGAACAGACGCTAAAAAGCCTCAGGCTTGAATACTGACCAGACTCAACAACTGCCCATCCCGCACACCGAACTGCGCATCAAGCTCACTGCCTTTGCGCCACTCGGCTGACAAATCCGTCAACAACCGCAGCCGCACTGCACCGGCCTCAGTCCATTCCAGCACTTCCGCGTGCTCGAAATAAAAGCGCTGCTGCACAATCGGATAGAGCGCCTTGAACAGGCTCTCCTTCACCGAAAACGTCAGCGTCACCCACAACGCCAATTGCTCTGGCGAACCGGCCGCCATGCGCTGCATTTCCGCCGGTGTGAGAATTTCCCCGGCCAGACGTTCGGCGCGCTCAGTGCTCAGCAGGTTTTCCAGATCCATGCCCAAGCCGCGCCAGTGTTGCTTGTTGGCGACAATTGCGGCGGCATGACCGGTGCTGTGGGTGATCGAGCCGCAGATGTGTGCGGGCCAGATCGGCGCGCGATCTTCGCCAATGGGCGGCACAACGTTGGAGCCCTCCAATTGCTGCAACGCCGCCCGGGCGCAGATTCGCCCGGCGAGAAACTCGGCCTGACGCTTGGCCACCGAACGCTGAATGCTCGGCGGTGCAACGATGGCGCTGCGTTGAAAGTCATCGCCAAGCAGTTGGGCGGGGTCGAAGTGAGTGCTGAGCAGCACGGTGTCAGGCAAGACCGTCGGCAACGGCCAGTGGCTGTCGAGCGCGGTGCAGCAGGCGGGGAGGGCGGGGGTGAGATTCATGGCGGGCATTTTGCCGGTTAGTCGGGGCGAGGTCGAGTTCGTACGATGAGGCATTCCCACGCTCTGTGTGGGAACGCCTCATCGGACGCTCCGCGTTCGGCTCTTGGGACGCAGAGCGTCCCGGGCTGCGTTCCCACGCAGAGCGTGGGAACGATCAGGTGCGCAGTGGGTTAGCTGAAGATTTTCTGGAAGAACGCTTTCATGTCCGCCCAGGATTTTTCATCCGCGGCCTTGTTGTAACCAATGTCCGGGCCACCGTGTTCGCCATGACTCAACCGATCGGCATCCGGATTGGTAAAGCCATGCTTGGCGCCATCCAGACTGACAAACTTGTAGTCTGCCCCGGCCTTGTCCATTTCCGATTTGAACGCGGTGACGTTGTCCGGGGTGACCATACTGTCCAGCGCACCGTGCTCGACCAGAATCTTCGCGTTCACACTGCCAGGGGTTGCCGGGGTCTTGGTCGCCAGCGCGCCGTGGAAACTCACCACGCCCGCCAGCGGCTCGCCTTGTCGCGCCGCGTTCAGCACCACGCCACCGCCGAAGCAGTAACCGATGGCGGCGATTTTATTCACGTCGGTCTGCGGCTGTTTCTTCAGCAAGTTCAGCCCGGCCTCGAAGCGCCTGCTGGAAGCAGCCGCGTCCGCAGTGGCTGCCTGCATGAACGCCATCGCGTCTTTCGGGTGCTCGGTGTTCTTGCCTTCGCCGTACATGTCGATCGCCAGTGCGCTGTAGCCGAGCGCGGCGAGATCGCGGGCGCGGCGCTTGGCGTAATCGTTCAGGCCCCACCATTCGTGCACCACGACCACGCCGGGGCGCGCGCCTTTTATGGCGTCGTCATACGCGTAGTAACCGATCAGCTGGGTGCCGTCGGCGCTCTGGTAGGGAATCTCTTCAGTCTTGATCGCAGCCTGGGTGAAGCTGCTGACCGCCAGCAAAGTGAGCGCGAGGAACAGGCGCATGGTCGGGGTCTCCTTATCGAAAGTGGTGAAAACAGCCTAGTCGATTTGGTTCAGGTCAGGTTCAGAGACGGTTCAGGGTCGGTACAGGGGCGGCTCAGTAACCTTGCGCCATACCCAAACAGCACTGTGAAAGAGGAAATACCCATGACTCGTTTTAACAAACTGTTGCTGGCGTTTACCCTGTTAGGCTCCAGCATCGCGGCCAATGCCGACGAGACCAGCAACTTCGCCGGCCTGACCTTTGGCCAGACCAGCGACAAGATCAACAAGTCCAACGCGCTCAACGACAACCTCGGCCACCCGAATGCCACAGGCGCCATCGACGGCAACAACACCTACGGCGTACGCCTCGGTCAGCAAAACAGCCAGGGTCGCTACTACGCCACCTACGACAACGTGTCGGGCTCGCACAATGGCATTAAACTCCGTCAGGAAAATCTGCTGGGCAGCTACGATCTGTTCTATCCAGTGGGCGGCAGCACCAAGTTGTTCGGCGGCGGCACGGCCGGTCTGACCAAGCTGACTCAGGATTCGCCAGGCTACAGCCGCGACAGTGACATCGGTTATGCGGTCGGCGGCCAGTTCGGTGTGTTGCAGCAAGTCTCGCAAAACACCTCGGTCGAACTCGGTTACCGTTACCTGATGAGCAACGCCAGCACCGAAATGAAAGAAAGCGGTGGCAGCAAACAGGGCTCGCTGGATTTGACCAGCAGCGCGCAGACTTACCTGTCGGCTAACTACAATTTCTAAGGAATTGTCGTCAGGCTAAATGTGGGAGCGAGCCTGCTCGCGAAAGCGGTGGATCAGTCGATCAATTTATCGACTGACACGCAGCGTTCGCGAGCAGGCTCGCTCCCACAGGTGTGTTTTTGGAGATTCTGGATTTACCGGGAGAGAGTCATGAAACTGTTGGTCGTCGAAGATGAGGCGCTGTTGCGCCATCACCTGCAAACCCGCCTCACTGAGAGCGGTCACGTGGTCGAATCCGTGGCCAATGCCGAAGAGGCGCTGTACCAGACCGGGCAGTTCAACTTTGACCTGGCGGTGATCGATCTCGGCCTGCCGGGCATGGGCGGTCTCGACCTGATCCGCCAGTTGCGCTCGGGCGGCAAGACCTTCCCGATCCTGATCCTCACCGCGCGCGGCAACTGGCAGGACAAGGTCGAAGGCCTCGCCGCCGGCGCCGACGATTACGTGGTCAAGCCATTTCAATTCGAAGAGCTCGACGCGCGCCTGAATGCCTTGCTGCGCCGCTCCAGCGGTTTCACCCAGTCGACCATCGTCGCCGGCCCGCTGCTGCTCGACCTCAATCGCAAGCAGGCGACTCTCGATGAACAGCCACTGGCGCTGACCGCGTACGAATATCGCATCCTCGAATACCTCATGCGCCACCATCAGCAAGTGGTGCCCAAGGATCGCTTGATGGAACAGCTCTATCCGGACGACGACGAGCGCGATCCGAATGTCATCGAAGTGCTGGTCGGCCGCCTGCGCCGCAAACTCGAAGGCCCGGCCGGGTTCAAGCCGATCGACACCGTGCGCGGCCTCGGCTACCTGTTCAATGAGCGCTGCACTTGATTCGTTCTCTTCGCGTTCGTTTGATGCTCGCCGCCACCACGTTGGCGGTGTTGTTCATGCTCGCCTTGCTCCCGGCGATGCAAGGCGCGTTCAGCCTGGCGTTGCAGGACTCGATCGAACAACGCTTGGCGTCTGACGTCACCACGCTAATCTCAGCCGCGCGTATCGAAAACGGTCGGCTGGTGATGCCCAACCAGTTGCCGGACGAGCGTTTCAACCTGACGGATTTCCGTTTGCTCGGCTACATCTACGACCGTGAAGGGCATCTGGTCTGGCGCTCGAAAGCCACCCAAGAAGAGCAGATCAATTACAAGCCGCGTTATGACGGCCTCGGTAACGAGTTTGCGCGGATCCGCGAGGTCAATGGTCAGGAATTCTTCGTTTACGACGTCGAAGTCAAACTGCTCGGCGGCAAAAGCGCAGCGTTCAGCATTGTCGCCCTGCAACCGGTGCGCGAGTACGAAACCACCCTTGAAGGCCTGCGGGAAAATCTCTATCTGGGTTTCGGCGCGGCTTTGCTGGTGTTGCTGGCGTTGCTGTGGATTGGCCTGACCTGGGGTCTCAAAGCCCTGCGCCAACTCAGCCAGGAATTGGATGAGATCGAAGGCGGCACCCGCGAAAGCCTCACCGAACAGCACCCGCGCGAACTGCTGCGCCTGACCGGCTCGCTCAACCGCTTGCTGCACAGCGAACGCCAGCAGCGCAGCCGCTACCGTGATTCCCTCGATGACCTCGCGCACAGCCTGAAAACCCCGTTGACGGTGTTGCAAGGCGTCAGCGAAGACATGGCCCAGCGCCCGGAAGATCGCGATCAGGCCTGGGTGCTGCAATCGCAGATCGAACGCATGAGCCAGCAGATCGGCTACCAACTGCAACGCGCGAGCCTGCGCAAAAGTGGTCTGGTGCGCCATCAGGTGCGCCTGCAACCAGTGTTGAAAAGTCTCTGCGACACCCTCGACAAGGTTTACCGCGATAAACACGTGCGCGTGGCCTTTGATCTGCCCGAGCATTGTTACGTGCCGATCGAGCAGGGTGCGTTGCTGGAGATGATGGGCAACCTGTTGGAAAACGCCTATCGCCTGTGCCTGGGCGAAGTGCGCATCAGCGTGCGTGAAAATCACGCCGGGGTTGAACTGTGCATCGAAGACGACGGCCCGGGCGTACCGCCGGATCAGCGTGCGCGGATTCTCGAGCGTGGCGAACGGCTGGATGCCCAGCATCCGGGGCAGGGGATCGGCTTGGCGGTGGTCAAGGACATCATCGAAAGTTACAGCGCCAAGCTCACGTTGGGGGATTCGCCGATGGGTGGGGCGGCGTTCAGGATTCATTTTCCTGCGGTTTAGAAGTCGGCAGTACCGGCCTCTACGCGAGCAGGCTCGCTCCCACCTTTGAAATGCATTCCCCTGTGGGAGCGAGCCTGCTCGCGAAAGCGCCCGTTAATTCACCACCGAAAGTCGCGGCTGCCTCACTGCTCCTGCGCCCGATACGCCCCCGGCGTCAGCCCCGTCCACTTCTTGAACGCCCGGTGAAACGCCGACGGCTCGGAAAACCCCAACTGCTCGGCAATCTGCTGCAACGACAAATCCGCGCGGCCCAAATGATAGATGGCGATATCCCGCCGCAGCTGATCCTTCAACTCCTGAAAACTGCTGCCTTCCTCACGCAAGTGCCGGCGCAGCGTTTGCGGGCTGATGTGCAAGTGCGCCGCCACTGCTTCCAGGTCCGGCCAGTTCGCACTGTCGCGGCTGAGCAAACGGCGCAGGCGACTGCTGAGGCTGTCGCCATCGTCCGGGCGCGAGAGCAGGTCGGCGGGGGAGCGTTCGAGAAAGTGTTTGAGCGTGCGCTCGTCTTGCAACAACGGCATCGGCAGGTAGCGGCTATGAAACAGCAGACTGCTGTGCTCGGTGCCGAAGGTCAGCGGGCAGGGGAACAGCAAGTCGTATTCGGCACCATGGGCGGGTTTCGCGTAACTGAAGGTTGCGTGTTCGAGGCGAATCCGCTGGCCGATCAGCCAACTGCCGAGGCGATGCCAGATCACCAGCAGGCTTTCGGTCAGAAAGTGATCCGGGTCCCATAACGCGCAATCGTCGAGGCTCAACCGCACCCATTCGTCTTCGCGGGTCAGGGTCAGACGCGGGGCGCCGGCGAATAGGCTATAAAACAATAAGCCGCGTTGCAGAGCCTTCTCCAGATTGCGGCAGTGAATCGCGGCATGGCACATCATGGCGAAACTGCCGGGTTTGCTCGGGGCGTTGCCGAAGCCCAGGTACTCGTCGTCCAGCGCCAGCCACAACGCCTGAAGCAATTGAGTGAACTGCTCCGGCGCGATGCGCGCACGCGGTTCATCGAGCAGCTCGGGGCTGATGCCCAGTTGCTGCAACAGGTCGGAGTAATCGAAGCCCAGACGGCGCGCGCCACCGAGGGCGGCACGGGCGAAATGACTGGCAATGGTGCGTTCGCGCATAAGCGGCAGATCCTTCCTCTAGTGCCGGATGGTAGTCGGGGGCGATCACCTGCAACAAGGCGGATTTCCGCCAAATTGTAGGACGAGAAGTGGCGAGTTGGCGGAAATCCGCCACACTCAAGTAACCAGGCGGTGACAGTAAAAAACCTGCAGGCCTTGATATCAAAAGGCTTGCAGCGATATGCACCAAAGTGGCACGGCGTTTGCGATAAGAGCGACAGAAGCGTGCGTTTATGCCGTCCGGAAAGCGCCGCTCCAACAACAAATCCCTCCAGTGCAGGAGGGTTCGCAATTCAGGTTTCGCGGTCAACAGATGGATGTTGCCACGCGAGGCTCTTGAGGAAATCTGCAATGACGACTCGTCAGCCACTGTACAAATCCCTGTATTTCCAGGTGATCATCGCGATCATCATCGGTATCGCGCTTGGTCATTACTACCCGCAGTTCGGCGTGGCGGTAAAGCCGCTGGGTGACGGGTTCATCAAACTGATCAAAATGATCATTGCTCCGATCATCTTCTGCACCGTGGTCAGCGGCATCGCTGGCATGCAAAGCATGAAATCGGTCGGCAAGACCGGTGGTTACGCTCTTCTGTACTTCGAAATCGTTTCGACCATCGCTCTGCTGGTTGGCCTGGTTGTGGTCAACATCGTCCAGCCAGGCAACGGCATGCACATCGACGTTGCGACCCTCGACGCTTCGAAAGTCGCTTCCTATGTGGCGGCTGGCGCTGACCAAAGCGTTGTCGGCTTCCTGCTCAACGTGATCCCGACCACCATCGTCGGCGCGTTCGCCACTGGCGACATCCTGCAAGTGCTGATGTTCTCGGTGATCTTCGGTTTCGCCCTGCATCGCCTGGGTGACTACGGCCGTCCGATCCTCGACTTCATCGATCGCTTCGCCCACGTGATGTTCAACATCATCAACATGATCATGAAGCTCGCGCCAATCGGTGCCTTCGGTGCCATGGCCTTCACCATCGGTGCCTACGGTGTCGGCTCGCTGGTGCAGCTCGGTCAACTGATGATCTGCTTCTACATCACCTGCCTGCTGTTCGTGCTGATCGTGCTCGGCGGTATCGCCCGTATGCACGGTTTCAGCGTGCTGAAGATGATCCGTTACATCCGTGAAGAACTGCTGATCGTACTCGGCACCTCGTCGTCGGAATCGGTATTGCCACGCATGCTGATCAAGATGGAGCGTCTGGGCGCGAAGAAGTCGGTAGTGGGTCTGGTGATCCCGACCGGTTACTCGTTCAACCTCGACGGTACTGCGATCTACCTGACCATGGCCGCCGTGTTCATTGCTCAGGCAACCGACACGCACATGGACATCACTCACCAGATCACCCTGCTGGTGGTGCTGCTGCTGTCCTCCAAAGGCGCCGCCGGTGTCACCGGTTCGGGCTTCATCGTGTTGGCGGCAACCCTGTCGGCGGTAGGTCACCTGCCGGTGGCCGGTCTGGCGCTGATCCTCGGTATTGATCGCTTCATGTCCGAAGCACGCGCACTGACCAACCTGGTGGGTAACGCTGTAGCGACCATCGTGGTTGCCAAGTGGGTGAAAGAGCTGGACACCGACGTCCTCGACGCCGAACTGGCTTCCGGCGGTCGCGGCATCTCCGAAACTCGCCCGGAAGACGACCTGGGTGTGGCTGAAGGCCCAACCCCGAGCAATGTGAAGTAAGCTTCGCTTATATGAAAAAACCCGCTTCGGCGGGTTTTTTCTTGGCTGCGATTTGAGCGTAACGGTCACACTCGCTGACATTTCCGGTGATTGCTGCATCGGCAATGGCTGCCTAGGCTGAGTGCATCGCTCAAGGAGTTTGCCCATGTCTGCACCGCTGGCCTCACTGAAGATCCTCGATTTCTCGACCTTGTTGCCGGGGCCGTTCGCCTCGCTGTTGCTGGCGGACATGGGCGCCGAGGTGCTGCGCATCGAATCGCCGACGCGCATGGACCTGCTGCGGGTATTACCGCCGCATGACGGCGGCACATCGGCCAGTCACGCTTATCTGAATCGCAATAAACGCAGCCTGGCGTTGGACCTGAAACAGCCCGAGGCGCTGGAAGTGGTCAAGCAGTTGCTGGGCGAGTACGACATTGTTCTGGAGCAATTTCGTCCCGGAGTGATGGAGCGTTTGGGGTTGGGTTATGAAGCGTTGAAAGCCATCAACCCGAAGTTGATCTACGTGTCGATCAGCGGCTACGGCCAGACCGGTCCGTACAAGGATCGCGCCGGGCATGACATCAACTATCTGGCGCTGGCGGGGCTGGCCAGCTACACCGGTCGCGGCGACAGCGGGCCACTGCCGTTGGGCATGCAAGTGGCGGACATCGCCGGTGGCTCGCTGCACGGCGTGATCGGCCTGCTGGCGGCGGTGATCGCCCGCCAGCAGACGGGGCAGGGCACGCATCTGGACGTGAGCATGACCGACTGCGCGTTCAGCCTCAACGCCATGGCTGGGGCCGGGTATCTGGCTTGTGGCGCGGAACCGGGCTGGGAAGATCAGATGCTCAATGGCGGCAGTTTCTATGACTACTACCGCTCGCGGGATGGCCGCTGGATGTCGGTGGGCAGTCTGGAACCGGCCTTCATGCAGCAATTGTGTGCGGCGCTGGGCCGGCCGGAGTTGGCGGCGCTGGGTTTATCGCCCAAACCAGAACAGCAGCAACAGTTGAAATACGCGCTGACGGTCGAGTTTGAAAAGCATGATTTCGCCGAACTGTGCGAGCTGTTTGCCGGGATCGATGCGTGTGTCGAGCCGGTGTTGAGTCTGAGTGAGGCGGTGCGCCATCCGCAGTTGCAGGCGCGTGAACTAGTGACGCAGGTGCCGCGGGGGGATGGTTCGACCCAAGCGCAGATAGCGTGCCCGTTGAAGTTTTCCGAGGCGTTGCCGGCGCCGCGGCATGTTGGCGCGGCGTTGGGGCAGCATACGGACGAGGTGTTGGCGGAGCTGGGGTTTGGTGCTGAGCGGATTGCTGAATTGCGTTCTGCCAAAGTCATTCTCTAGCGCCTATACCGGCTCTTTCGCGAGCAGGCCAGAACAGGCAATAAAAAACTGACTATTAGCTCGTTCCCACGCTCTGCGTGGGAATGCATCCCGTGACGCTCTGCGTCACAGTGGACGCGGAGCGTCCATGGCGGCGTTCCCACGCGGAGCATGGGAACGATCAGGGAGTCACTCGACGCGCATCTCGCCACTGAACACCAAGGTACTCCGGCAGCGCCGACACAAATATCGCCGCCCCTGCCTGACCAAACCATGGCGCTGCGCCGAGAACGGGAAATCACTGTCGACGCACGGGCATTTGTAGATGTAGCGGGTCACGCTGCGGCGTTTGATTGCATAGGTGTGGCAGCGATCCGGCGGCAGTTCGTAAACGCCGCGCATGATCAATTGCCATTCCTCGCCATGGGGCTGGATACGGTCGCCGAACAACTGATGGGCGATCAAGTGTGCAACTTCGTGGGCCACGGTCTGCTTGAGGAAGTGCTCGACGTTTTCCCGGTACAGCTGCGGGTTGAAGCGCAGCAGGTTCTCGTGCAAATGCGCGACACCGGCTTTTTGCCCGCGCAGCTTGAGGCTCACGACCGGGCGTGGGAAAGAACGTTTGAAAAAGGATTCAGCGAGTTGGTAACAATCTTCGACGCGGGTATTGAGTTGCTCGGGCATGCTTGATGGATCTCCAGAGGCGTCGAGTATGCCGCAACGCCGCCGACTTGCGAATCGTCGAGCTGCCGAATGGTCATCCTCGAAACGACAAGGCCGCCTTGCGGCGGCCTGGATTCAGCCTGACGAGTCAGTTGGTATAAACGGGCCCTACGCCCAGCCCCCAGACAATCACGGTGAACGCCATGATGGCAACCAGCACCACCAGACCCACCGCCAGCACCGAGCTGGAAAACAGGAAACCTTCATCCGACGGGATATTCATGAACGTCGGCAGCCCCACGTACAACAGATACACCGTGTAGCAGATCGCCGCGGTCCCCACGATCATTCCCAGCCACATATGCGGATACAGCGCCGCGAGTCCGCCGACAAACAACGGGGTCGCCGTGTACGTGGCAAATGCCACACAGCGCGCCAGGCTTGGATTGGCATCATAGGTGCGCGCCATCCAGTGCACGAAGGCGCCCATCACCGCGACGCCGCCGAGCATCGCCAGATACGACATGACGGTCATCCAGATCGCGCTTTCGACGGTGAGCATCACCGGCGCACGGTTGCCGATCACCCAGCCGACCTGAGTGGTGCCGATAAACGCCGAGACAGCGGGGATCGCCGCCAGAATCAACGTGTGGGTGAGGTACATGTGGCTGATGCTTTCCTCTTGGTCGCCACGGATTTCCTTCCATTCCTGATCGGGGTGGGTGAAAAGTCCCACTACGTGATGGATCATGCCAGTCACTCCTCTTGTTATTGCCATCGCCCCCCAACGGAGCGCCTACGGGCCAACGAGGCCGAGCAAATTCAGGTCTTCAGATGTGTGCGACCTTACGTCGCAGTATAGAAAGGACTTACCCGCACAGGTATTAGGGGCTTAGAGCAAATCGCGCTGTAAACAAGGCGCGTAATCGCCTCAGGGTCTGTCAACGCGCCGTCGGCGCACCGCGACAACCTGTGCCCACAACCCCGGGGTTTTTGCGTAAAATGCCGGCCTTTCGTCACACCTCACGGATTTCGCGTCATGGGCACTCTTACGGTCAACCAGAACAAACTGCAAAAGCGCCTGCGCCGCCTGGCCGGCGAAGCGGTCGCCGATTTCAACATGATTGAAGACGGCGACAAGGTCATGGTCTGCCTGTCTGGCGGCAAGGACAGTTACACCATGCTCGACGTGCTGCTGCACCTGCAGAAGGTTGCGCCGATCAAGTTCGAGATCGTTGCCGTGAACATGGACCAGAAGCAGCCGGGCTTCCCCGAGCACGTGCTGCCGGCCTATCTGAAAGAGCTGGGCGTCGAGTACCACATCGTCGAGAAAGACACCTATTCGGTGGTCAAGGAATTGATTCCGGAAGGCAAGACCACTTGCTCGCTGTGCTCGCGCCTGCGTCGCGGCACGCTGTACACCTTTGCTGACGAAATCGGCGCGACGAAAATGGCCCTGGGTCATCACCGCGACGACATCGTCGAGACGTTCTTCCTCAACATGTTCTTCAACGGTTCGCTGAAAGCCATGCCGCCGAAGCTGCGCGCCGATGACGGTCGCAACGTGGTGATCCGTCCGCTGGCGTACTGCAACGAGAAAGACATTCAGGCTTATTCGGACTTCAAGGAATTCCCGATCATCCCGTGCAACCTCTGCGGTTCGCAGGAAAACCTGCAGCGTCAGGTGGTCAAGGAAATGCTTCAGGACTGGGAACGCAAGACTCCGGGCCGAACGGAAAGCATCTTCCGCAGTCTGCAGAACGTGATCCCGTCGCAACTGGCCGACCGCAACCTGTTCGACTTCACCAGCCTCAAGATTGACGAGACCGCCGCTTCGCGCTTCGTCAACGTCGTTAACCTGTAAACACCTTCAAATGTGGGAGCGAGCCTGCTCGCGAAAGCGGTGTGTCATTCAACTGATTTGTTGACTGAGGCTCCCACTTCGCGAGCAGGCTCGCTCCCACGTTGGTTTCTTCGCTTTATTCAATAGGAGAGGGCATGCGCGATTACAAGTGGCTGCACGAATACTGTCTGAACCGTTTCGGTTCGGCGGCTGAACTGGAAGCCCATCTGCCCGTACCCAAGACGCCCGCACAACTGCGCAAGATCAGCGACGACCGCTACCTCTCGACCATGGCTCTGCGCGTGTTCCGTGCCGGCCTCAAGCACAGCCTGGTCGACGCCAAGTGGCCGGCCTTCGAAGAAGTGTTCTTCAAGTTCGATCCGGAAAAAGTTGTGCTGATGAGCGCCGAACATCTCGAGCGGCTGATGCAGGACGCGCGGATCATCCGTCACTTGGGCAAGCTCAAGAGCGTGCCGCGCAATGCGCAGTTCATTCTCGACGTGGAACAGGACAAGGGCAGCTTCGGTGCATTGATTGCCGACTGGCCGGTGACCGATATCGTCGGCCTGTGGACCTATCTGAAAAAGCACGGCCATCAGCTTGGCGGGCTCTCGGCGCCACGCTTTTTGCGCATGGTCGGCAAGGATACCTTCGTGCCGAGTTATGACGTGGTTGCGGCGCTGAACGCACAGAAGATCGTCGACAAGGTGCCGACCAGCCAGCGCGATCTGAAGATTGTCCAGGACGCGTTCAACCAGTGGCATGAACAGAGCGGCGGGCGGCCGATGAGCCAGATATCGATGATGCTCTCGTACACCGTCAACCATTAAGTCAATCCGATCGTTCCCATGCTCCGCGTGGGAATGCCGCCCGGGACGCTCCGCGTCCCTGAGACGCAGAGCGTCTCTGGATGCATTCCCACGCAGAGCGTGGGAACGATCGGTGTAGCAACTGATGGTGATCGGTCAGGCGACGGAAATCTCGCCTTCGCCCGCCAGTTTGCGATTCAACTGATACCGCCACCGCACATACAGCAGCGCCGAGCAGAACACCGCCAGGCTCGCAACCATCTCCAGCACCCCAAACAACTGCCGGTTCGGGTCATACGCCGCCAGTGCGCCTTTGATGAAATACAGATTCACCACGAAACACATCCACGAATGACCACGGGCGCTGCCGATGATCATCGCGGGCGCGAGGACGATCCACGGGATCAGCTCGACCAGCAGAATCACCCACGGACGCGCACCGTGCAGGTCGGCGAAGACCAGATAGTAGGCCGCGAGCAATCCGCCCAAAGCGAGAAAGCTCAGCAGGCTGACAATTCGCATCGCTTTCACGCGCGGCTCCAGCCATTCGACCGAGGGCAGGACTTTCGGCTTTTTCGCCACTGTCAGCCCTCCAGTTTCTGCGCAGTCTTGGCCAGGCGCAGACCGAGGGCGCGGCACAGTGCCACTTCGTGCTGATCGAGGGCTTTTTTGCCATCCGCCCCGGCGTGATGACTGGCACCGTAAGGCGTACCGCCGCCCTGGGTTTCCAGCAGCGCCGATTCGCTGTACGGCAGACCGGTGATCAACATGCCGTGGTGCAGCAACGGCAGCATCATCGACAGCAGAGTGGTTTCCTGACCGCCGTGCAAACTGGCGGTGGAGGTGAACACGCCGGCCGGTTTGCCGACGAGGGCGCCGGTCAGCCAGAGGTTGCTGGTGCCATCGAGGAAGTATTTCAGCGGTGCGGCCATGTTGCCGAACCGCGTCGGGCTGCCGAGGGCGAGGCCGGCGCAGTTCTTCAAATCATCGAGGGTGGCGTAGAGCGCGCCTTCGTCCGGGATGCTCGGCGATACCGCTTCGCACTCGGTGGAGATTGCCGGCACCGTGCGCAGACGCGCTTCAAGGCCTGCCTGCTCGACACCGCGAGCAATTTGCCGGGCCATCTCGTTGGTCGAGCCGTTGCGGCTGTAATACAACACCAGAATGTAGGGCGCGCTCACGGCAGCAACTCCAGCACATTCTCCGGCGGACGACCGATGACCGCTTTGTCGCCGACTTCAAGAATCGGCCGCTCCATCAGTTTTGGATGTTGGGCGATGGCGTCGATCAGTTGCGCTTCGCCGAGGCTTTCGTCAGCCAGCTGAAGCATTTTGTATTCATCTTCCCCGGTGCGCAGCAATTGGCGTGCGCTGATCCCGAGCTTGCCGAGCAGGGCCTTGATTTGCGCCGCGTTCAGCGGGGTTTCGAGGTAGCGCACGATGGTTGGGGTCAGGCCGCGGGCTTCGATGAGTTCCAGCGCGCCGCGGGATTTCGAGCAGCGCGGATTGTGATAAAGCGTCAGATCGGTCATGGCGGGTCGCTTCTGGCGTAAAGTGGCGGCTATTCTAACTGTGCAGCGCGCAATCCAGAACTCTCAGAGGCGATGGGTCGCAGGCGCGTTTAAATTTTCACAAGGAACACGACATGACACGGCGATTGGCAGCGGCATTGACGGTAATCGGGGCGTTGATGCTGGGGGGCTGCGGCAACGACTACGGCATCGACCAGAATGGGCAGAAAGTCGCCTCCGAACGTCTGGACAAGCAATGGGTGGTGCTCAATTACTGGGCCGAGTGGTGTGGCCCGTGCCGCACCGAGATTCCGGAACTCAACCATTTGGCCGATGAGCTCAAGGGCAAAAATGTCGGTGTGTTCGGGGTCAATTTCGACAATGTGCAGGGCGCGGAACTGAAGGACGCCAGCGAAAAACTCGGCATCAAGTTCACCGTGCTGGCGCAGGATCCGGCGGAGCTGTTCGACGTGCCGCGCAGCGAAGCGCTGCCGGTGACGTACATCATCGACAACAAGGGCAAGGTGCGTGAACAGTTGCTGGGCGAGCAGACGGCGGCGGGGGTGATGGCCAAGCTTGAGGCGTTGCAGGCGACCCAATAGATCGTTAGTGGAAAAAAAGATCGCAGCCTTCGGCAGCTCCTACAGGGTGGACACGATCCATGTAGGCGCTGCCGAAGGCTGCGATCTTTTGCGGCTTAACCCTCTTCCAGCCACCAGCGCAACGGCTTGCCTTCAGCCGGCCACAAGCGCATCTGCTCGATCGGCGAGATGTCCCAGCGCTCGACATGCTCCAGCGCCTGCAGGAAACGCTGCTCCTGCTCCATCAACGCCGGGGCGCAGAGCTTGCGGGTCTTGCCGATCTTGCCGAAGGTGATCTTGTCGCCTTCGAGGGTGTACGGCGCGAACCAATGGTTGCAGCCACCGTTGCCATAGGCACGGCCATCATCGCCAAGCGTGATGGTCAGGTGACTGTAATCCATCAACGGGCGTTCGCCGATCCACTCCAGAATGTAGCTGCGGTTCTGTTGCAGTTGCACAGGTTCTGCGGCACAGCCCACCAGGCCAGCGCCGACCAGAGCGGTCAGGGCAAGGCGTTTCATCATGCCGGCTCCTGGCATTTCGGGCACAGGTGCTTGTCGCCAACGGCTTTCCAGCCCAGCTCGGCAATGCGCGCGGTGGCGGCCGGTTTTTCCGCGGCCTTGCCCAGTTTGGCGTCGACCGCGAATTCGAAACTCAGCGCTTTGGCGCAGCTGTCGCAGTTGACCTGCCAGGTGTGGATGGCCAGTTCGCCGAACACCGGGCCTGTGGTCATCGCGGTCCATTGGCCCGGCGGGTTGATCAGGTGGCGGACGGTTTCGACGGTCAGTCGCATGGACAAGTCCTTGCTGCCTTTGAGGGTGACCAACAGGGCGTCACCGACGCGAATCGAACCACCGTTGCCGGTGACCTGATAGCGGCCCGGCACCAGGGCGCGGCATTCGGTGAGGGTGTGTTGCGGGTTCATCAGGGTGTAGCGGAAATCGTGTTCGACCATGGGTCCTCCAAATATGCGCGACATGCTAGCACGGCCTCGATTGCAGAATGATGCGCGCGTGCGACCTTCGATCCGGTTCAAATCGACGGGCGCTCATGGCAAACTGCCGCCCTCGACTCTGAAGGAACGGAACATGGCGCTGATTGAATGTTATGAATGCAAGCGGAGCATTAGCTCGGAAGCCACGGCGTGCATTCATTGCGGGGCTCCGATGGCGGAGCAGCCCGCTCACACCCAAGCGCAGCCCGTTGCGGCACCCGTCCAGGCGTCGACGATTTCATTCGGCAGCCTGCCGCGCAACAAGGCGGTTCCCGAAGCCGTAGCCCTGCCGCCGACGCCTGAACCGTTGCCCAAAGTCATCCCGGCAGCGGCGGGGCGGCGGCGTCGTCAGCAGACTGAATCGCCGGGTCAACCGACGGCTCAGCCGCAGATCAATGCCGACGGCAGCCGCCCGGTAGAAGGCTGGCTGAAGATCATGGTGTTTCTGCTGCCGATGGTGTTTGTCTGGTTCCTGCTGCGCAACGGGCATTCGGCGAAACAGCGCTTGTTCGGCTTCGGCTGGCTGGCGCTGCTGATTCTGGCCTCGTCGCTCTCGCCAAAATAAGCTTTAACCTTCGACCTGGTTTTGCGGCGCACCGGCCGCCCAGGTCGCGATGTTGTGCAGGGTGGTCGCGGCAATCGCGCCCAGTGCTTCACGGGTCAGAAAGGCCTGGTGCGCGGTGATGATCACGTTAGGAAAGGTCAGCAATCGCGCCAGCACATCGTCCTGCAACGGCAGGTCGGAGCGATCTTCGAAAAATATCTGCGCCTCTTCTTCATACACGTCCAGCCCCAGATAACCGAGTTGCCCGTCCTTCAAGGCGTCGATCAGCGCCGGCGTGTCGACCAGACCGCCACGCCCGGTATTGATCAGCATCGCGCCGGGCTGCATGTGCGCCAGTGAATCGCGGTTGATCAAATGTTTGCTCTGCGCGTTGAGCGGACAGTGCAGGCTGATGATGCGCGACTGCGCGAGCAATTCCGGCAGGCTCAGGTAGCGCGCGCCCAAGGCCAGCACTTCGGGATTCGGATAGGGATCGTAAGCCAGCAACTCGCAGCCAAAACCGCGCATGATTTTCGCGAACGTCGCGCCGATCTGCCCGGTGCCGACGATGCCGACGGTCTTGCCAACCAGGTCGAAACCGGTCAGACCGTGCAGGCTGAAATCGCCTTCGCGGGTGCGGTTGTAGGCACGGTGCAGACGCCTATTGAGGGCGAGGATCAGTGCCACGGCATGTTCGGCCACGGCGTGTGGCGAGTAGGCCGGCACGCGCACGACGGTCAGCCCCAAGCGTTTCGCCACGGCCAGATCGACATGGTTGTAGCCGGCCGAACGCAGGGCAATCAGGCGTGTGCCGCCAGCGGCCAGACGTTCCAGCACCGGCGCGCCGAGATCGTCATTGATGAAGGCGCAGACCACTTCGTGGCCGTCGGCCAATGCGGCGGTGTCGAGACTTAACCGCGCTGGCTGGAAGTGCAGGTCGATTCCGGCCGGGCAATCGACACCGAGAAAACTGTCGCGGTCGTAGGTCTGGCTGCTGAAAATGAGCGTGCGCATGAAATCCTCCTGGAGCAATGACGCGGGCGCAAATGACCCGCGACAAGCTTAGCGGTCTTGAGCGTTCGCGACATTGCCTTGGATCAGGCGCTGATCTTCGCCTGAGCGGCCAGTCGATGGATCGCCCGCTCCAGGTCATCAAGGGCCATCAGCGCTTTCGGGTCATTCTGTTTGAGCAGGGTTTCACTGCGCTGACACGCCGCGCGCAATTGCGGCACGCCACAGTAGCGGGTCGCGCCGTGCAGGCGATGGACGCGCTCAAGCAGCGCATTCTGGTCATGGCTGTCACGGGCGGCACGAATGGCTTCGCGATCGGCTTCCAGTGAAGCGAGCAGCATCGCCAGCATGTCCGCCGCAAGATCGGCTTTGCCGGCGGCCAGACGCAAACCTTCCTCATGGTCGAGCACCGGCAGTTCATGGCTGACGCCCGTCTGCTCGCTACTGCGTTCCGGGCCTTGATTGCGCAGGGCGAGTCCGGTCCATTTCAATACGACTTGAGCCAATTGCCGCTCGCTGATCGGTTTGGTCAGGTAGTCGTCCATGCCGCTTTGCAGCAGGGCGCGCTTTTCGTTGGCCATGGCGTGCGCAGTGAGGGCGACGATCGGCAGCGGCGTGCAATGCCGTTCGCTTTCCCACTGGCGGATGGTTTCGGTGCTCTGGCGACCGTCCATGCCGGGCATTTGCACATCCATCAGCACCAGATCGAAGGATTCGGTCTGCACCGCTTTGACCGCCGCGTAACCACTCTCGACGGCGAGCACCTTGGCGCCCATGTCTTCGAGCAGGGTTTGCACCAGCAACAGGTTGGCCGGGTTGTCGTCGACGCAGAGCACTTTCGGCGCGCGACTCGCCAACTGTTCTCCCGGCTCGTTGCGCAGCTGGCGCGGGTTGGCCAGATCGGAGAGGGCGCGGCGCAATTTGCGCGTGCAGGCCGGTTTCGCCTGCAACTGGCTGTGCGGGTTCGGTACAGACAGATGGAACAGCGTCTGTTCCGTGGTCGGGCACAGCACCAGCACTTTGCAGCCGAGGTGTTCGAGGTCCCAGATGTGCTGGTTCAAACGCTCGGGGAGCATGTCATTGCTGGTGATGCCGAGCACCGCCAGATCGATTGCCTGATCCGTCTGGTGGGCGCCGGTCACGCCATTAGTCAGGCTCTCAAGGGTGTTGAAGGTGGTGACGTCGAGTCCGCAGTCTTCGAGTTGATGCTGCAACGCTTGACGGGCCAATTCATGGTTTTCCAGCACTGCCACGCGGCGTCCGAGCAACGGCGCGGCCGGCAGGTCTTCGGCGTCGTCGCGGGTTTTCGGCAGGCTCAGGCTGATCCAGAACTCCGAACCTTCGCCCGGTGTGCTGTCGACGCCGATTTCGCCGCCCATCTGTTCGATCAGACGCTTGGAAATCACCAGCCCCAGACCGGTGCCGCCCGGTTGCCGGGACAGCGAGTTGTCGGCCTGACTGAAGGCTTGGAACAACGCGCGCACGTCCTGACTCGACAGGCCGATCCCGGTGTCCTGAATACTGATGCGCAGTTGCACGCTGTCTTCGTGTTCTTCTTCAAGCATCGCCCGGGCAACGATGGTGCCTTCGCGGGTGAACTTGATCGCGTTGCTGACCAGGTTGGTCAGAATCTGCTTGAGCCGCAGCGGGTCGCCGACCAGCGACAGCGGGGTGTCGCGATAGACCAGACTGACCAGCTCAAGCTGTTTGGCGTGGGCGGCGGGCGCCAGAATAGTCAGCGTGTCTTGCAGCAAATCGCGCAGGTTGAACGGAATGTGGTCGAGCACCAGTTTGCCGGCCTCGATCTTCGAGAAGTCGAGGATCTCGTTGATGATGCCCAACAGGCTGTCGGCGGACTTTTCGATGGTGCCCAGATAGTCGAGCTGGCGCGGGGTCAGTTCGCTTTTCTGCAACAAGTGCGTGAAGCCGAGAATGCCGTTGAGCGGCGTGCGGATTTCATGGCTCATGTTGGCGAGGAATTCGGATTTGATCCGGCTGGCTTCCAGCGCCTCTTTGCGCGCCAGATCCAGTTCGATGTTCTGGATCTCGATGGTTTCCAGGTTCTGCCGGACGTCTTCGGTGGCCTGATCGACGCTGTGCTGCAGTTCCTCGCGGGCGTTTTGCAGGGTGCCGGCCATGCGGTTGATGCCCGACGCCAGTTCATCCAGTTCCTGACTGCCGAGCGGCGGCAGACGGGTTTCGAGGTGGCCGTCCTTGAGTTGCGCGACGGCCTGTTTGATCTGGCTCAGCGGCCGGTTGATCGTGCGGCCCATGCGCAACGCCAGCAGCGCCGCCCCGGCCAGACCGGCGGCAATCAACAGCAGGCTGGCAAACAGACTGCGATAACCGCGCAGCAGCATACCGTTGTGCGACAGCTCCAGCTCGACCCAGCCGAGCAGGCGTTCGGACTCTTCCGGGATCAGTTCGCCGGCCAGATTACGGTGCTTGCCGAAGACCGGCATCAGGTAGCGGGTGGCGTCGTTGCCACTGCGTCGTTGCAGGTGCGCGCTGTCACCGCTTGGCGCCTGATTGAGCATGGTCGGGCCGGCGTGGGCCAGGGGGTGAGCGGTCGGGCGCGAGGAACGTCACCGCACGCACGTCCGGTTGTTCCAGGGATTGGGTGGCGATGCGTTCGAGCAGATCACTGTCGCCATGGCCCATGGCGGGGGCCACCAAGGGCGCCAGTTGCTCGGCAATCATTTCGCCGCGCTGCATCAATTGGCTCTGCAGGTCGGACTGCTGCGTCCAGGTGAAATAGCCACCCAGCACCAGCGCCATCAGGCTGGTCGGCAACAAGGTCAGCAACAACACTCGACCTTTGATTCCCAGTTTCTTGAGCACGCCTTTCTCCTGCATCCCGCTGATCTGTTGACTCATGCGTGCATCCGGCACGCGACATGGGCGCAGTGTAGCGATTTGCTCGCGGGCAATCTCCGGAAAAATGCACGCGCAATGAGTCTGATGGGCGGGTGCGCGTTGGTCGGCTGGCTCAACCTTGAGTTGCCCACTGTCCGACAATCTTGAATAATCGCGCCCAACTGAGAATTACTTGCAGATACTCATGACTCCTGTTCCCGTTGGCCCGCCACGCATTCTATCCATCGAGGACGATCCGGTCCTCGGTGCCTATGTCCACGAGCATCTGGGCCGCAGCGGTTTTCAGGTGACCTGGTGCCAGAACGGTCAGGAAGGTCTGAGCATCGCCAGGCGCCAGCCGTTCGACGTGGTGCTGATGGACATTCTGTTGCCGGGCCTGGACGGCTTGAACGTGCTGACCCAGTTGCGCCAGAGCCATTCGACGCCGGTGTTGCTGATGTCCGCCCTTGGCGCCGAAGCCGACCGTATCAGCGGCTTCCGCCTGGGCGCCGATGACTATTTGCCCAAACCCTTCAGCATGGCCGAGCTGCATGTGCGCATCGAAGCGATTCTGCGCCGGGTGGCGCTGGATCGGCGCCCGGCGGCGCTTGCCGTGCCAGTGGCGACGGGCACGCTGCGCTTCGACGATGAGCAGTGCGAGGTGTTCTTTCGCGAACAACCTGCCGGGCTGACCCGCAGCGAATTCCGTCTGCTGGAAACTCTCAATCGCAACGACGAGGAAGTGCTGAGCAAAGCCTTCCTTTATCAGCATGTGTTGCAGCGCGGCTACGCGGCCCACGACCGCAGCCTCGACATGCACATCAGCCAGATTCGCCGCAAACTCAAAGCCATCGGCTATACCGAACGCGAGGTGCGCACGGTGTGGGGCAAGGGTTACGTGTTGAGTGCCGCCGATGAAACGCTCTGAACTGCCGGGGCGGCATTCGCTGTTCTGGAAACTGGCGTGCCTGCTGGTCGCGTTCTGCCTGCTGATGATCTGGCTGAGCTGGTCGTGGGGCCGCTACATGGAGGAGCGCAATCAGTTTCTCTCCGATGAGGCGCGCAGCACCCTGAGCCGATATGCGTCGCAAGCCGAGCAAGCGTGGCAGCGCGGCGGTCGTCGCGGGGTCGATGACTGGTTGCAGAGCATGGAATTGCGCGAAGCCAGTTGGGTCGGTGTGATCGGCGGCAATCTGCAGTCGCTGAGCAATGAGCCGCTGAACGATCAGGAGCTCCAGCACATGACGTTCCTGCGCGGGCTCGACTGGCCGATTCACAAAACAGGCCGACCATGGCTGCGCATTCCTTTTCCTCAAGAGCCCGCCGCCGGCAGTCTGGTGATTGAATTGCCCGAGCGCTTCGTGCCGGGGAAATACAGGCTGTTCTGGCGGGTCATCACCAACGGGGTGATTCCCGGTCTGTTCACTTTATTGCTCTGCGTCGGCCTGTATCGGTTGCTGGTGGTGCCGCTGAACAACCTGCGTGAACAGGCCAACGCCTGGCGCGCCGATCAATTGAATGTGCGGCTGTCGAGCGGCATCACCCAGCGCCCGGACGAACTCGGCGAACTGGCCCGCGCGTTCGACTCGATGTCCGAGCGGCTGCAAACCACCGTCGCCCTGCAACAACAGTTGCTGCGTGATCTGTCCCACGAACTGCGCACGCCATTGAGCCGCTTGCGCGTCGCCAGTGAAAGCGAACAAAGTCTGCTGCAGTTGCGCGAGCGCATCGGTCGCGAAGTCGACGGTATGCAAAGACTGGTCGAAGACACCCTGCAACTGGCCTGGCTCGACACCGACCGCACGCCGCTGCCCGACGAGGCGATCCAGATTCAGGCCCTGTGGGAAATGCTCACGGATAACGCCTGTTATGAAAGCGGCTGGCCGAGTTTGCAATTGCAGTGTTCGGTCGAAGCGTCATGCTGGGTGCGTGGCAACCTGAATACGCTGGCGCAGGCACTGGAGAACATTTTGCGCAACGCCATTCGGCATTCGCCGGAGGGCGGGATCGTGCGACTGGATGGACGGCGCGATGGCGATTTCTGGCATCTGTGGCTGGAAGATCAGGGCGGCGGCGTAGCGGAAGGGGATCTGGAACGGATCTTCTCACCGTTCACCCGGCTCGACGGGTCGCGGCCCGGTGATGGCGGTTTTGGCTTGGGGCTGAGCATTGCGCGCAATGCCGTGCAGCGTCAGGGCGGAAGGATTTGGGCGGAGAATGCCGGGGCGGGGTTGCGGTTGAATTTGCGGTTGCTGGCTGAGGGTGATGTTGCGCCGACTGACGCCTTCGCGAGCAGGCTCGCTCCCACATTGGATCTCGGTTCGCCGCAGATTGTGTGAACAACAGTTAATAGTGTCATCACCGCTGACACTATTCTGCGAATGACACTACTCCCGGTGGGAGCGAGCCTGCTCGCGAAGAGTCTCTGTGCGTCATCACCAATGAAAATGGCTCCCCACAAAAGTCGCACCACTGGCGCGACTTTTAATCGCTTATTCCCATAAACCATAAGCACCGCACTTTGCGTGATATGGCCTGCGCAGGTTTGCCGGTATGATAGGCGCCCCCGCACGTCTGGATTGCGAATACGCCATGACCCTGCAGTACCCAACCATCGCCGATTGCGTCGGCAACACTCCGCTGGTGCGTTTGCAGCGCCTGCCCGGTGAAACGAGCAACACCCTATTGCTCAAGCTCGAAGGGAATAACCCGGCGGGTTCGGTCAAGGATCGTCCGGCGCTGTCGATGATCACCCGTGCCGAATTGCGCGGGCAGATCCACGCCGGCGATACGCTGATCGAAGCGACCTCGGGTAACACCGGGATCGCGCTGGCCATGGCGGCTGCGATCAAGGGTTACAAGATGATCCTGATCATGCCCGACAACTCCAGCGCCGAGCGCAAAGCGGCGATGACCGCTTACGGTGCCGAGCTGATTCTGGTCAGCCAGGAAGAAGGCATGGAAGGCGCGCGCGATCTGGCGCAGCGTATGGAAGCCGAAGGCCGTGGCAAGGTGCTCGATCAGTTCGCCAACGGCGACAATCCTGAAGCGCACTACACCACCACCGGCCCGGAAATCTGGCGCCAGACCCAGGGCAGCATCACCCACTTCGTCAGTTCGATGGGCACCACCGGTACCATCATGGGCGTGTCGCGTTATTTGAAAGAGCAGAGCGACAGCGTGCAGATCGTCGGTTTGCAGCCGATGGAAGGCTCGGCCATTCCGGGCATCCGCCGCTGGCCGCAGGAATACCTGCCGAAGATTTATCAGGCTGACCGCGTTGATCGCATCGTCGACATGGCGCAAAGCGAGGCCGAGGACGTCACCCGTCGTCTGGCCCGCGAAGAAGGCATCTTCTGCGGCGTGTCCTCGGGCGGTGCGGTCGCAGCGATGCTGCGCCTGTCCAAAGAAGTTGAAAACGCGGTGATCGTCGCGATCATCTGCGACCGTGGCGACCGTTACCTGTCGACCGGCATTTTCGACGCGCCCAACTGATGGCCAAGCACGAGAGAGGCCTGCGCTTCCAGCCCACGGGCGGAAGCAAGGCCCCGCAAATCCCGACCGGCAAAAAGCAGCGCTTGAGCATCGAGCGCCTGGCCAATGACGGTCGCGGCATCGCGTTTTTCGAAGGCAAAACCTGGTTCGTCCTCGGCGCCCTTGCCGGTGAGGAGGTCGAAGCGCGGGTGCTCGGCGCCCACGGCAAAGTGGTCGAGGCGCGCACCGAGCGCGTGTTCAAGGCCAGCGAATTGCGTCGCCCGGCACCGTGTCAGCATGCCGGCCGCTGTGGCGGTTGCAGCGTGCAGCATTTGTCCCATGACGAACAACTCGCCCTGAAACAGCGCATGCTCGCCGAGCAATTGTCGCGCGTTGCTGGTGTCGAACCTGAGGAATGGGCAGCACCGCTGACCGGCCCCGAATTCGGCTATCGCCGTCGCGCCCGGATTGCGGTGCGCTGGGACATGAAGGCGAAGAAACTCGAAGTGGGTTTCCGCGCTGCCGGCAGTCAGGACATCGTCGCGATCAGCGAATGCCCGGTGCTGGTACAGCCCTTGCAACCGATCATGACCCGTTTGCCGGAGATGCTCCGTCGTTTGAGCAAACCGCAGGCGTTGGGTCATGTCGAATTGTTCAGTGGCTCGTCACTGGCGGTGTTGCTGCGGCACATGGCGCCGTTGTCCGAAGCGGATCTGAGCATTCTCAAGGACTTCTGCCAGTTCCATGAAGCGCAACTCTGGCTGCATGGCGAAGGCGAGCCGCAACCGGTCGATGCGACCCAGTCGTTGGGCTATCGTCTGGAACAGTGGGATCTGAATTTGGCGTACCGGCCCGGCGACTTTATCCAGGTCAATGCCGGCGTCAACGAGGCAATGGTGGCGCAGGCGCTGGACTGGCTGAAACCGGGGCGCGACGAGCGCGTGCTGGATCTGTTCTGCGGTCTGGGCAACTTCGCCTTGCCGCTGGCCAAAGCCGTGCGCGAAGTGGTGGCGGTGGAAGGCGTGCAGACTATGGTCGATCGCGCGGAAGCCAACGCCGCCAGTAACAATTTGCATAACACAAAGTTTTTTCAAGCCGATTTATCCCAGCCTTTGAGCCATGCTCAGTGGGTCGGAAATGGTTTTTCTGCGGTACTCTTGGACCCACCCCGTGACGGTGCTTTCGAGGTGGTACGCAAGCTGGCGACCCTGGGCGCGAAACGGTTGGTGTATGTGTCGTGCAACCCGGCAACGCTGGCGCGCGACACGGTGGAATTGATCAAGCAGGGCTACCGGTTAAAACGTGCCGGGATTCTCGATATGTTTCCTCAGACGGCACATGTCGAGGCCATGGCGTTATTTGAAGCGAGCCAGGATGGCTCGTCTGAATCCGCCTGACCTGTCCGCGCAGCGCTCGCATTAGCCCCGCGAGCGCAAACGGGCAGCAGAGGTCAGCGATTTGACGCATTGAATCTGCGTCGTAGGGAAGGTAAAGCAAGATGGTACAGGTGAGAGCACACCAGCCGATCAACACTGACGGCAGTATCAATCTCGAGGCTTGGCTCGATCACGCGGTCAGTGTCGATCTGGCACTGGATCGCGAAGCCTTGAAAGAAGCCTGCGAGTTCGCTCGCGAGGCCGAACAACAGTCCAATGCCAAGAAGAATCTGTGGGCCGAAGGCTCCGGCAGTTTCAGTACTGGTTTGGAGATCGCCGAGATTCTCGCCGACCTCAAGCTCGATCAGGATTCGCTGGTCGCGGCGGTCCTGTATCGCGGCGTACGTGAAGGCCAGATCGAACTCGCGGCTATCGGCCAGCGCTTCGGCCCGGTGGTGGCCAAGCTGATCGACGGCGTGCAGCGCATGGCCGCGATCAGCGCCAGCCTCAGCCCGCGTCAGTCGATGGTCATGGGCACGCAAGGGCAGGTGGAAAACCTGCGCAAAATGCTCGTGGCGATGGTCGACGACGTGCGTGTTGCGCTGATCAAACTGGCCGAGCGTACCTGCGCCATCCGTGCGGTGAAAACCGCCGACGATGAAAAGCGTAACCGGGTCGCCCGCGAAGTCTTCGACATTTATGCGCCGCTCGCGCACCGCCTCGGCATCGGTCATATCAAATGGGAACTGGAGGACTTGTCCTTCCGTTATCTCGAGCCGGATCAATACAAGCAGATCGCCAAGTTGCTCCACGAGCGACGGCTGGATCGCGAGCGTTTCATCGCTGATGTGATGACCCAGCTCAAGGACGAATTGCAGGCCACCGGCGTCGACGCTGACATCAGCGGCCGGGCCAAACACATCTATTCGATCTGGCGCAAAATGCAGCGCAAGGGTCTGGAGTTCAGCCAGATCTACGACGTGCGTGCGGTGCGCGTGCTGGTGCCGGAAATGCGCGACTGCTACACCGCGCTCGGTATCGTCCACACCTTGTGGCGGCACATCCCGAAAGAATTCGACGACTACATCGCCAACCCTAAAGAGAACGGCTACCGCTCGCTGCACACCGCGGTGATTGGCCCGGAAGGCAAGGTTCTCGAAGTGCAGATCCGTACGCACTCGATGCACGAGGAAGCCGAGCTCGGCGTCTGCGCGCACTGGCGCTACAAGGGCACCGACGTCAAATCCGGCTCAAACCATTACGAAGAGAAAATCTCCTGGCTGCGTCAGGTGCTCGAGTGGCACGAAGAGCTGGGCGATATCGGCGGTCTGGCTGAACAGTTGCGCGTCGATATCGAGCCTGATCGGGTTTACATCTTCACCCCCGACGGTCACGCCATCGACTTGCCGAAAGGCGCGACGCCGCTGGACTTCGCTTACCGCGTGCACACCGAGATCGGCCACAACTGCCGTGGCGCCAAGATCAACGGGCGCATCGTGCCGCTCAACTACAGCCTGCAGACCGGTGAGCAGGTCGAGATCATCACCAGCAAGCACGGCACGCCGAGCCGCGACTGGCTGAACTCCAACCTCGGTTACGTCACCACCTCGCGGGCGCGGGCGAAGATCGTTCACTGGTTCAAATTGCAGGCGCGCGACCAGAACGTTGCGGCCGGTAAAACCCTGATCGAGCGCGAACTGACGCGCCTCGGTCTGCCAGCGGTGGATTTCGACAAGCTGGCCGACAAGGCCAACATGAAAACCGCGGAAGACATGTTCGCCGCCCTCGGTGCCGGCGACTTGCGCCTGGCGCAACTGGTCAACCTGGCGCAGCAACTGGTCGAGCCGGAACGCGGTAACGAGCAACTGGAGCTGATTCCGCGCAAAGCCACCGGCTACAAACCGGGCAAGCGCGGCGACATTCAGATTCAGGGCGTCGGCAACCTGATGACGCAGATGGCCGGCTGCTGCCAGCCGCTGCCGGGCGATGCAATCGTCGGTTACATCACTCAGGGCCGTGGCGTGAGCATTCACCGTCAGGACTGCGCCTCGGTGCTGCAACTGGGCGGGCGCGAGCCTGAGCGGATCATCCAGGTCAGCTGGGGCCCGGTGCCGGTGCTCACCTATCCGGTGGACATCATCATCCGCGCCTACGATCGCTCCGGTCTGCTGCGTGACGTTTCGCAAGTGCTGCTCAACGAGCGGATCAACGTGCTGGCGGTCAACACCCGCTCGAACAAGGAAGACAACACCGCGTTGATGTCCCTGACCATCGAGATCCCGGGTCTGGATGCGCTGGGGCGGTTGCTGGGACGGATTTCCCAGTTGCCGAACATCATCGAAACGCGGCGTAACCGTACTCCGTGATGTGGTTTCTCTGTGGGAGCGAGCCTGCTCGCGAAGAGGGCGTGTCAGTCGACAACATTGTTGCAGACACACCGCTTTCGCGAGCAGGCTCGCTCCCACAAGGTTTTGTGTTGAGAGATAAATGATGTACAGCCTTGAAGACCTGCTCCACCTGATGAACCGTCTGCGTGATCCGCAGTTCGGTTGCCCGTGGGACATCAAGCAAACCTACGCGACCATCGTTCCGCACACCCTCGAAGAAGCCTACGAAGTGGCCGATGCCATCGAGCGTGGCGACTTCGATCATTTGCAGGGCGAGCTCGGCGATCTGTTGTTTCAGGTCGTCTATTACAGCCAGCTCGCGAAGGAAGAAGGGCGCTTCGAATTCGCCGGGGTGATCGACAGCATCACCCGCAAACTGATCCGTCGTCATCCCCATGTGTTTCCAACGGGCGATCTGTACGCACCGCTCGACGTGCCGCGCTTGAGCGAAGAGCAGGTCAAGCAACGCTGGGAAGAGATCAAGGCCGAAGAACGCGCCGAGCACTCCGCTGCGCCCGAACAACTGTCCCTGCTTGATGACGTGCCGGCCACGCTGCCGGCACTGTCGCGCTCAGCCAAGCTGCAGAAGCGTGCAGGGCAGGTCGGTTTCGACTGGCCGGAGGCCTTGCCGGTGTTCGACAAAGTCCGCGAAGAGCTCGATGAAGTGCTCGAAGCCATGTCGGAAAACGATCCCGTGGCTGTGGCGGACGAGATCGGCGACCTGCTGTTTTCCGTGGTCAATCTGGCCCGGCATCTGAAGGTCGATCCGGAAACCGCACTGCGTGGCGCCAACGGCAAGTTTGAAAGACGTTTCCGATTTATCGAACAGGCATTGCGCGACACCCACCGTCCCATAGAAGATTGCACCCTCGAAGAGTTGGACGCCCTGTGGGGTGAAGCCAAACGTCAGGAAAAGAATGCGCCCAGCTGCGGCTGAGCAACTGCCCAAGTGAGTAAGCCCCATGAGTATTTCCCTTCGCGACCAGTTGCTCAAAGCAGGCCTGGTCAACCAAAAGCAGGCCAAACAGGTCGGCAAGGACAAGCAGAAGCAGCAGCGTCTGGCCCACAAAGGCCAGATCGAACTGGATGACTCGCAACAGCGCGCCGCTCAGGAAGCCAAGGCCGAGAAGGTCAAGCGCGATCAGGAGCTGAACCGCCAACAGCAGGAGAAAGTTGAAGCCAAGGCGCGTGCCGCTCAGGTCAAGCAACTGATCGAAGTCTCCCGTCTGCCGAAGCTGACCACCGAGGACTACTACAACTTCGTTGACGACAAGAAGGTCAAGCGCATCTCGGTCAACACGCTGATGCGCAACAAGCTCAGCAGCGGTTCGCTGGCGATCGTGCACCATGCCGGTGGTTACGAAGTGATTCCCCGTGAAGCGGCCCTGAAGATCCAGGAGCGCGACCCGCAGCGCATCGTGCAGCTCAACGTGCAGACCGAAGAAGTCAGCACCGAAGACGATCCGTATGCGGCCTACCAGATCCCTGATGATCTGATGTGGTAAATCGATAAAGCTGCAACAACGACAAACCCCGCTCATGGCGGGGTTTGTCGTTTTCAATGCTGTGGTTGAATCAGGCGGATTTCAGATCCCGTTGCTGCTCTTGCACTTCGAGTTCGGCCTTGTAGTTGTGGGCATCGATCTCGTTGTGAAACATGCCGACCAGCAAGTCTTGTTGATGCACGTCCCAGATGCGGATACCGGCGGCTACGCCTTCGTGGGACATGTGTGAATCGTCGCGTTCAGTTACTTTTACAGTCATCTGCTAGCTCCAAATCTCAAGTTATCTGCAGCAAGGCGTGTGCAGGACTCTTTTATATGATTGGTTAGCTTGCTAAGTAAACGGCTTATTTGTGCAAGGTGTTGTTGCGTTTTATGCAACAGTGCTGCAGCCCGCTGAATCCGCGACATTCGGTCGCAGGGGGCAAAGTTTCATGACAGAAGTTTCATCTCCAGACGCTGGGCAAGTCCACTGTGGGAGCGAGCCTGCTCGCGAATTCGGTGGGTCAGACGATGATAAGGTGACTGAAATATCGCATTCGCGAGCAGGCTCGCTCCCACAGGGGTTAGCGGTGTAAGTGCCATTTTCTGCAGACGAAAAAAAACGCCCCGAACCAGTCGGGGCGTTTTCATGTGTGGCTCAAGCGGGGAGAATTACTTGCCTTCCCAGCGCTTCAGTACCAGCGTGGCGTTGGTGCCGCCGAAGCCGAAGCTGTTGCTCATCACGGTGTTGATGGTGGCGTTTTCGCGGGTCTTGGTCAGCACCGGCAGATCGGCCACTTCAGGGTCCAGCTCGTCGATGTTGGCGGAACCGGCAATGAAGTTGCCTTCCATCATCAGCATGCAGTAGATCGCTTCGTGAACGCCGGCGGCGCCCAGGGAGTGACCGGACAGGCTCTTGGTCGAGCTGATCGCTGGAGCCTTGTCGCCGAACACTTCACGCACACCTTTCATTTCCGCGACGTCGCCGACCGGAGTCGAAGTGCCGTGGGTGTTCAGGTAGTCGATCGGGGTGTCGACGGTGGACATCGCCATCTGCATGCAGCGGATCGCGCCTTCGCCACTTGGGGCAACCATGTCGTAGCCGTCGGACGTTGCGCCGTAGCCAACGATTTCGGCGTAGATCTTGGCGCCACGGGCCAAAGCGTGTTCCAGCTCTTCAACCACGACCATGCCGCCACCGCCAGCGATGACGAAACCGTCACGGTCAGCGTCGTAGGCACGGGAAGCTTGTTCCGGCGTGTCGTTACGCTTGCTGGACAGAGCACCCATGGCGTCGAACAGGAACGACTGGCTCCAGTGCTCTTCTTCACCGCCACCGGCGAAAACGATGTCCTGCTTGCCCATCTGGATCTGTTCCATGGCGGTACCGATGCAGTGAGCACTGGTGGCGCAGGCAGAAGCGATGGAGTAGTTCAGGCCTTTGATCTTGAACGGCGTGGCCAGGCAAGCGGAAACGGTGCTGCTCATGGTCCGCGTTACACGGTATGGGCCAACGCGCTTCACGCCTTTCTCGCGCAGGATGTCCAGCGCTTCCATCTGGTTCAGCGTGGAAGCACCGCCGGAACCGGCGATCAGGCCAGTGCGCGGGTTGGACACTTGCTCTTCGGTCAGGCCGGAGTCAGTGATCGCGTCTTTCATGGCCAGGTAGGCGTATGCCGCTGCGTGGCCGACGAAGCGATAGATCTTGCGATCGATCAGCTCTTCAAGGTTGAGGTCGATGGAGCCGGAAACCTGGCTACGCAGACCCATTTCGGCATATTCCGGGTTGAACCGGATGCCAGGGCGGCTTGCACGCAGGTTAGCGGAGACGGTCTCTTTGTCATTGCCCAGGCACGAAACAATGCCCAGACCAGTGATAACGACGCGGCGCATGCGAATAACCCTTAGAAGTTGTCAGTGGAGGTGAACACGCCGACGCGAAGGCCTTCGGCGGTGTAGATTTCGCGACCGTCAACAGACACCGAACCGTCGGCAATGGCCAGGTTCAACTTGCCCTTGAGGACGCGCTTGATTTGAATGTTGTAGGTGACTTTCTTGGCGGTCGGCAGAACCTGACCGAAGAATTTCACTTCGCCCGAACCCAGCGCACGGCCACGGCCCGGCAGACCTTGCCAACCCAGGAAGAAGCCGACCAATTGCCACATGGCGTCCAGACCCAGGCAGCCCGGCATCACCGGATCGCCTTCGAAGTGGCATGCGAAGAACCACAGGTCAGGGTTGATATCCAGTTCGGCGACCAATTCACCTTTGCCGTACTTGCCACCTTCTTCGCTGATATGGGTGATGCGATCCACCATCAGCATGTTCGGGGCGGGCAGTTGCGCGTTACCTGGGCCGAACAGCTCACCGCGACTGCAGCGCAGCAGATCTTCCCGAGTAAAGGCGTTTTGTTTGGTCATGCGAGCTCCTCAATAATCCCATGCGGCAGGTGGGGCAAATCTTCCCGACCGTTCGAAGCGTTCATGCCTCGAACCGGCAGCCTACTCATAGACTATTGCGTTGTGGTGAAAGTCACAGCACCAAGGACATGAATGTACACTTGTGCACTGAAATTTTTAATCAAGCCCCTTTTGAGGCCCGTTCGGGTGCCTAAGACTGCCGCACTTTCGCTTTTCACGCCAGTCGCAGATGGTCGAAAAGCCGTCACTACTGCACCCAGCGCTGCAGAATCTGCTGTAGGTCATTGCGTTTGAACGGCTTGGCCAGATAATCGTTCATGCCGGCGGCCAGACAGGTTTCGCGGTCGCCCTGCAAGGCATTGGCGGTCAGCGCGATGATCGGTATGTCCGTACGTCCGGGCAGACGGCGGATCTGCCGGGTCGCTTCGTAACCGTCGATAATCGGCAAGCGGCAATCCATCAAAATCACTTCGAACGCGCCGTCCTCGGCACTGCGCACTGCTTGCGCGCCATCGGTGGCCACACTGACAGTAAAGCCCAGACTGCGCAGCATCGCTTCGATCACAGTCTGGTTGACCGGATTGTCTTCGACCAGCAAGACGTTACGCCCTCCGCCATGGCCGTTGCCACTGAGTGCCCGTGGCGCGGCCAGTGGCGGCAACGCCTGCTTATAAAGTGCCAACGGAATTTCCAGGGTGAACACCGAGCCGCGACCTTCTTCGCTTTGCGCGCGCAGTGTGCCGCCCATGCGTTCAGCGAGCGTGCGGGCGATCGGCAAACCGAGGCCGGTGCCACCGTAACGCCGCGAAATCGAACTGTCGGCCTGCTGGAATGCGTTGAACATCAATTCCAGGCTCTCGGACGAAATACCGATGCCGCTGTCGCGCACCGAGCAGGTGAACCATAGCAGTTCGTGATCCAGCGACTGCCACTGCGCCTCGATGCTGACCCGGCCCTGTTCGGTGAACTTCAACGCGTTGCCGACCAGATTGACCAGAATCTGCCGGATCCGCGTCGGATCGCCCTGTACCTGCAAACTGCGCATGTCGTCGGGGATACGCAGGTTCAGCGCCAGCCCGCGTTGCACGGCGCTGTGCTGGAACGACTGCGCGCAGGCACCGATCAGCTCGGCGAGATTGAACGGGATGTGTTCCAGCTCCAGTTCCGAACGCTCGATGCGCGAGAAGTCGAGAATGTCGTTGATGACTTTCAACAGGTGCTCGGTGGATTCCGAGGCGAGGGCGGCGTACTCGACCTGCTCCTCGGTCATCTCGGTGGTTTCCAGCAATTGCAGCATGCCCAGCACACCGTTCATGGGCGTGCGCAATTCATGGCTCATCATCGCGAGGAAATCGGATTTGGCGTTGTTGGCCTTTTCCGCTTCTTCACGGGTCTGGATCAGTTGCGCCATGGCCTGATGCTGCTCGCGGCTGGCCTGCTCCAGTGCCTGGGCGAGATTGTTGATGTGCTGCGACAACGCGCCCAGTTCGGTGTCATCGACGATCGGCAGCGGGGTCTTATAGTCGCCGTCCTGAATCGCCTTCACCGCATCGCCGATATCGCGGATCGGCTGCGACAGGCTGCCGGCCAGACGCCGCGCCAATACAAAGGTGAAGAGCAGGGCGAACAGCGCGAGGATCCCGGCCTTGAGCAGAATTTCCTGCTGGCGTTGACTGAACGCGTCGTTGGACAGACCGACGATCACCCGTCCCAGATAATCCTCGCTGGCGCCGCTGTTACTGCCTTTGCCATCCTGAAAAAAATCGTTGTGCAGGGCGATGCGCTGCAGTCGCACCGGTGCCTGAAAAACCTCCACCTGATGCGGGCGATTGTGGATGGCTGCCGGTTGTTCGACGTAGACCAGAATCCGGTTGGCGCTGTCCTGCACCTCCAGAAAGCGCACGTTGGGCGTGGCCAGCGTGGCTTTGAGCAGGCTCTCCAGCACTTCGTTGTTGCCGGAAATCACCCCGTACTCGGTGGCAGGCGCCAGTTGGTTGGCGATCAGTTGGCCGGTGTGGTTCAGCTCCTGACGCAAATCCTGGATGCGCACAAAGGTGAAGAAGCTGATCAGCAACAACGTCAGCAACAGTGCCGGGCCCAAGCTGATCAGCTGGGTGCGGGTGTTGATGTCCCAACGGCGACGAAAACTCATGGGCGGCGTTCTCCTTCGGCCAGCTCGCTGGCGACAGAGGCTTCATTCAAGGGTTCGATGCCTAATGAACGAGCGACTTGCGCATTACTTGAAACTTTAAAGTGTGCGGGATAGAGCGTTCGCGGCCAGGTGGCCGTGGGCTGGTCGAGCAAATGATCGAGGATCGTCAGCCAGTCGCTCTGGTCGCTGTAGGTGCTGGCCAGACTGCCGGCGCGGACGAAGGCAATGTTCGGTCCGATCAACGCCACCTGCCGCGAATAACTGCTGAGCAGCAGGTTTTTCGCGGTCTTCGGGTTGTATAAATCGGGATCGTCGAGGCCGAGCAAGACATCGCTGTTTTTCAGCACCGCTTGCAGGGGGCGGCTGTCTTGCGTGTTGTCCCAACGCTGGGTGACGATTTCCAGATTCAGCGGCTGCGCGGCCTGGTGCAGCTCTTTGAGCAGAAATTCGCTGTGCTGATCGAACAGCACGCCGATGCGACGGGCCTGCGGCAAAATTCGCCGGATCAATTGCAATTGCCGGCTCAGCGGCGGATCGCTCCACAGCAGACTCAGGCGCGTCGGTTGAACATCACCCAAACGCTGCCGTGCTTGTAGTCGACTGATGCGCAGCACCAGCGTCGCCGGGCCTTGAGAATCCTGCAGGCGCCAGTCGAGGGCCGGTAAATCCAGCAGGATCAGACGCAGGTTGGCCGGCAGTTTGCCCGGCGCCGGCAGACTCGCCAGCGGCTGGAAACGCACGGTATCGGTCGGGCGCAATTCGCTGAGGGCTTGAACGAACGCCTGCACGCCGGGGCTTTCCTCGGCGCCGGTGAGCAGAATGTCGGCGGCCTGTACCGCGACGCCATGCAGCCATGCGGTCAAGAACAGACAGACCCCGGCCAGCCAGTGGCCAAGGGTTGGTATCTTCCGTGATTGCCCGTAACGCATCCTAAAACTCCAGCTCGGCGCTGAAGTACATCACCCGGCGTTCGTCGTAATTGTTGTCGACGAAGGTGGTCGGCTCATGGTCGAGACGCTGTTGCAGCACCCCGGCCAGTTGCAACTGGGCTTTGCCCAACGGGATACGTTTGGCGATGCGCGTGTCGACCCGTTCGAAGCGGTAGCCATTGAGCGCGTTGTCGCCGTAATAGAAGAGGGCGCTGTTCCAGCCATGGCCCCAATCGCGCAGCCATCCGGCCGAACCGCTGTTGCGCGAGGTGAACTGCTGATCCAGTGGATTGCTCGCTTCAGCGTCGACGAAGGCGTAAGTGAAGCGCAAGCGATCGGCGAGGCTCACGCGCCAGTCGAGTTGGGTTTCCGTGCCGCGAAAGCGTGAGCTGTTAGCGTTACTGGCGATGTACTGATTGTTGCGCAGCGGCTCACTGATCATCCCGGTGATTTCGTCATAGAACAGCTTTACATCGACGGCCAGACCCAGCTCGGCGAAATAGCCGTTGTAGCCCAACTCCCGCGAGCGCATGTGTTCCTGATCGAGATCGCCGGGGCCTCGGGTCTTGACGAAGTAACGCGCCGAAGACTGCCCATAAGCCGAGGGCCGCAGGTTGCTGACCTGATAGCTCCAGTTGACGTTGTTCTCGAACATGTCCGGCGAACGGATCGCTTCCGAGTACACCGCGCGCAGGCCGTGACGCGGGTTGATCAGATAATTGACGGCAAAGCGCGGGGTCAGCGAACTGCCGATCAGTTGCGTGTCTTCGAACATCGCCCCGCCCTGTAACAGCCAGTGTTCGGTGGCGCGCCATTCCAATTGGCCGAAGGCGCGCCATGTGGTGTCGTCCAGCGTGCCGTTGAAATAGGTCTCGGAGTCGGCGCGGTCGTAACGATAGTTCATGCCGCTGACCAGACGCAGGCTGTCGGACAGACTGAGGGTGTCTTGCAGTTCGAGGTCGTAGCGCGATTCCCGGGCGCTCTGGTCGATGTCGCCGCACAAGGTCTGGCTGGCACCGTTGCGCCACTGATCGAGCACTCGATTGGCCAAGGCCATTTCCTGCGGTGTGCCCGGTGCTGCGCCGGGGCCGGTGAACTGGGTGATGTTGCGTGCCAGGCGTTCGGTGTAATTCGGGTTGAGCTGCCACAGTTGCGTCAACTCGGGGCTGAACGACACTTCGGCATCACAGGCGCGCCACACTTGCTGGCGATCCCAGTGCTGCGCTGAACCTTGTACATAAAGGCTGTGATCGGGATTGATGTCGAGATTCCAGCGCAGCGAGCCGGCGTAATCCTTGGCCACTACGTCGGAATTGTTACCAGCATCGGTAATCCCGGAGAACACCGGGCGGTAGGTGTAGGGCCGCTGATTGCTGCCGTCCTTCGCGTTGAGCTGCCAGTCGAGGCTCTGGTCGTCGTTGAGGCTATGGCTGACGGCGAGGTTGAAACGGGTCAAGCGGCGGCTGTCGCGGTAGTCGGCGCCGCTGCGATCGCTGTCGAAGCCATCGTCTTCCTGGCCGGACAGCGACAAACGCAGATCGCCGCCATCCCAGACAGTGCCCTGGCTGGCATAAAAATCATTGATGCCGCGCTGACCACGGGTGTATTTCAGCCGCGTACCGTGGCTGTCCGCCGGGTGGCGAGTGATGATGTTGATCACCGCCATCAGCGCATTGGCGCCGTAGCTGACAGTGTTCGGCCCGCGAAAGACTTCGATGCGCTCGATGTCTTCCATCGCCACGGGGATATCGCTCCAGTCCACCGTCGCCAGACCCGCGCGATACACCGAGCGGCCGTCGATCAGCACCTGCATGCGTCGCGCTTCGGTGGCATTGGTGCCGTGGTAATTGACCGCCGCCTGATTGCCATTGATGTTGCCGACCATCATGCCCGGCACCAGCCGCAGCAGTTCGCTGATGTCGCGGGCGCCGCTGGCGTGGATCAATTCGCTGTCGAGTACGGTCATGCTTCCCGGCACTTCCGCCGGGGTTTGTTTCAGGCGCGTGGCCGTCAGCACCTGCGGCAGCGTTTCGCTGTCGACAAACAGGTCATCCGCCAGTAACGCCGGGCTGAACAGCAGCGCCAGCAATAATGACGAACGCGGTGAGGGAGGGCCAAAAAGCACAACGCAGCCTATAGAGAAAAGAATTGGCGCGCATGTTAACCGAGGGCAGCGACTTTTCCAGTCACGTTGCAGGCATTTTCCTAGGTTTTATTGGTCTTCTTCCTACAAGTGTCGGTAATTGTTGCGGGGGCTGGCCGCGACCGGGTCGCCCCGTATAATGCCGCCATCGCCACTGGTATGGATTAACGGATTGCATATGACTGAACAGCGCCCGATTGCGGTCCTGGGAGGCGGAAGTTTTGGTACCGCCGTGGCCAATCTTTTGGCCGAGAACGGCCATCAAGTCCTGCAGTGGATGCGAGACCCCGAGCAGGCTGAAGCCATCCGGGTCAATCGCGAAAACCCGCGTTACCTCAAAGGCATCAAGATTCTGCCGGGCGTGACTGCCGTCACCGACCTGCAAGCAACCCTCGACGCCTGTGATTTGTGCTTTGTCGCGCTGCCGTCCAGCGCGTTGCGCACGGTGCTCGCCGCCCACGCCGAGCGCCTGAGCGGCAAGATGCTGGTCAGCCTGACCAAAGGCATCGAAGCGCACACCTTCAAGCTGATGAGCCAGATCCTCGAAGAGATCGCGCCGAATGCGCGCATCGGCGTGCTCTCCGGGCCGAACCTGGCACGCGAGATCGCCGAGCACGCGCTGACCGCCACGGTGGTCGCCAGCGAAGACGAAGAACTCTGCAAAGCCGTGCAAGCCGCATTACACGGTCGCACCTTCCGCGTGTACGCCAGCGCCGACCGTTTCGGCGTCGAGTTGGGCGGGGCGTTGAAAAACGTGTACGCGATCATCGCCGGCATGGCGGTGGCCCTGGAAATGGGCGAGAACACCAAAAGCATGCTGATCACCCGTGCGCTGGCCGAGATGACTCGCTTTGCGGTGAATCAGGGCGCCAACCCAATGACCTTCCTCGGTCTGGCTGGCGTCGGTGATTTGATCGTCACCTGTTCGTCGCCGAAGAGCCGCAACTATCAGGTCGGTTTCGCCCTCGGTCAGGGCCTGAGCCTCGACGAAGCAGTGTCGCGCCTCGGTGAAGTCGCTGAGGGCGTGAATACGCTGAAAGTGCTCAAAGCCAAATCCCAAGAAGTCGGCGTGTACATGCCGCTGGTCGCCGGGCTGCACGCGATCCTGTTTGAGGGACGCACGCTGGAGCAGGTGATTGGTCTACTGATGCGAGCCGAGCCGAAAACCGACGTCGACTTTATTTCCACCAGTGGTTTCAACTGAGACCCCAGCACGGAGCAAGCCATGAACGATCCGAAAACCGAAGCCAAGTACGAATCCATCCTCCTGCGGGTGTTGTGGATGATCGTCTATGTGCTGGTCTGGCAAGTGGCGCAGTTCATCCTCGGCGCGGTGGTGCTGGTGCAACTGATCTATCGTTTGATCTACGGCGCCCCGAGCGCCAGCCTGATGAACTTCGGCGACAGCCTGAGCCAGTTTCTGGCGCAGATTGGCCGTTTCGGCAGTTTTCACAGTGATCAGAAACCGTGGCCGTTCGCCGACTGGCCAGCGCCGCGTACCCCGGAAGGTGAAGCGCCGCACGCCGTCGCCCCCGCACCGCATCCGGTCCGGGATGAGGAGCCCAAGCTATGAAACTCTGGGTATTGCGTCACGGTGAGGCCGTGCCTTACGGCTCTTGCCCCGACTCCGAACGTGAACTGACCGATCATGGTCGCAAGGAAGCCTTGAGCGCCGCCGCCCACTTGATCGGCCAGCCGCTGACGGCGATCTACGCCAGCCCTTATTTGCGCGCGCAGCAGACCGCGCAGATTGTCCGCGAGGCGCTGGGTTTTGAGCCGGAGATTCGTACGGTTGAATGGCTGACGCCGGAGGTTGATCCGGACAAGGTCACCGATCAATTGGTATCGGTGAGTAATGTTCTGCTGGTCAGCCACAACCCGTTGGTGGGCAATCTGCTGAGCTATCTGCAGCATGGCGCCGGGCATCCGCCGGAGCGGGTCAGCACGGCCGGGTTGGCGGAGCTGGAAAGCCCTGAGCTGCTGATTGGCTCGATGACGCTTAACAGCCTCAAACATCCTTAACGCCGATCCCTTGTGGGAGCGAGCCTGCTCGCGAAAGCGGAGTGTCATTCACCGATGAGGTGCCTGACAGCCTGCATTCGCGAGCAGGCTCGGTCCCACACTGGTTTCTGCCATTCATGAAATTATTTGTGTGAATTTTCCAACCAAGCACTTGCTTGGTTGACTACGCTTGCTCCAGACCAAAATCACAGGAGCGAGTCGCATGTCTGCCGCCTTCCGATTGCCGCTGGACGTGTTTTACGAACGTGAAGCCCGGCATCCGCGCCAGCGCTTTCTGGTTCAGCCCACCGGCGGCGGGCAAGTCGAGACCCTGAGCTGGGCCGACGTCGGCCATCAGGCTCGCTGCGCTGCGCATTGGTTGCGGGCGCGGGAGTTGCCGCAAGGCAGTCATATCGCCCTGATCTCGAAAAACTGCGCGCACTGGATCATCGCCGACCTCGCCATCTGGATGGCCGGCCATGTTTCGGTTCCGCTTTATCCCAATCTCACCGCCGACTCCGTGGCGCAGGTGCTCAACCATTCGGAGAGCGTACTGGCGTTTATTGGCAAACTTGATGACTGGTCGAACATGTCCAAAGGTGTGCCCGCGGATCTGCCGACCATCAGCCTGCCGCTGCACCCGCCCGGCGCGTTCGATTTCAGCTGGTCCGACTTGCAACGCAGTTCGCCGATCCAGGACGACCCGCGTCCCGCCGCCGAGCAACTGGCAACGATCATCTACACCTCAGGTACCACGGGGCTGCCAAAAGGCGTGATGCACAGCTTCGCCAATCTTGGTTTCGCCACGACCCGTGGCACGCATTTGTTCGGCCTTAACGAGAACGACCGGCTGTTGTCGTACTTGCCGCTGTGCCATGTCGCCGAGCGCATGTTCGTGGAGTTGGCGTCGATCTACACCGGGCAAACGGTGTTCTTTGCCGAGAGCCTCGACACGTTCATCACCGATTTGCAGCGGGCGCGGCCGACTGCGATGTTCGGCGTGCCACGGATCTGGACCAAATTCCAGATGGGCGTGTACAGCAAAATCCCCGCTAAACGTCTGGATTTCCTCCTCGGCCTGCCGTTCATTGGTAAGCGGGTCGGGCATAAAGTCCTCGCTGGGCTGGGCTTGGACGCTTTGCGTGTGGCGTTGTCGGGCGCGGCGCCGGTGCCGCAGACGTTGCTCACTTGGTATCAGAAGCTCGGCCTCGATGTGCTTGAGGTTTACGGCATGACCGAGAGTTGCGGCTATTCGCACATTTGCCTGCCGGGCCAGTACAAACAGGGCTGGATCGGCAAACCGTGCCCGGATGTCGAGGTGCGCATCGATGAGCTGGGCGAAGTGCAGGTGCGCAGTCAGGCGAACATGCTCGGCTACTTCAAGGAGCCGCAGAAAACCGCTGAGACGATCACAGAAGACGGCTTTCTGCGCACCGGTGACAAGGGCGAGCAGGACGCCGAGGGACGTCTGCGCCTGACCGGGCGACTCAAGGAAATCTTCAAGACCAGCAAAGGCAAATACGTCGCCCCGGCGCCGATCGAAAACCGCTTGGCCGTGCATTCACGGATCGAACAGGTCTGTGTGGTCGGCGACGGATTGAGCGCGCCGCTGGGCTTGTGCGTGCTGTCGACGGTCAATCAGGAGGAGGGCCGGGCGAGTCTGCATTCGAGCCTGGAAAAACTCCTGGAAGAGGTCAACGCCGTCCTCGACAAGCACGAACGCCTGCGCCGACTGGTGGTGGTCAAGGACAGTTGGGCGGTGGAGAACGGCTTTCTCACGCCGACTTTGAAGATCAAGCGCAACGTCATCGAAGACACTTACGGCGCGCGCTTCGAAGAATGGAGCGAGCGCAGCGAGGCGGTGCTGTGGCAGGATTGAGCGACCACTACAACAACAAAGGAAGTCTGCGATGAGCTTGTGGCGCACCACTCCCAACATCGAGCAGTTGAATGCGATTCAGAAAAACACCATCGGCGAAGTGCTCGACATCCGCTTCGAGTCGTTCGACGAAGAATCGCTGACCGCGAGCATGGTCATCGATCATCGCACCCATCAGCCTTACGGTTTGCTGCATGGCGGCGCGTCGGTGGTGCTGGCGGAAAGCGTCGGCTCGATGGCCAGCTATTTGTGCATTGATGCCAGCAAGTTTTACTGCGTCGGGCTTGAGATCAACGCCAACCATCTGCGCGGCTTGCGCAGTGGACGGGTCACGGCGGTGGCCAAACCCATTCACATCGGCCGCACCACCCACGTCTGGGATATCCGCTTGACCAGTGACGAAGGCAAGGCCAGTTGCGTGTCGCGGTTGACCATGGCGGTGGTGCCGTTGGGCGAGCAGCCGCCGGCGCGTTGATGTCGAAAAAGCCCCTCACCCTAACCCTCTCCCAGAGGGAGAGGGGACTGACCGGGCTGGATGTTCGAGTTGCGCCGACCTGAGTTATCGAGCCGAACTCAGGTTTTGAAACTCATGCAGATCTGCGCCCTTTCCCCCTCGCCCCCTTGGGGGAGAGGTTGGGGTGAGGGGGGAAGCTATCTCCCTGACACACCATCACGCTGACCGGACTGTCATCATTCCTGGCAGTTACGGTCATTGCTGTGGGGCGCGGTCTTACGGACAATCAACGCCACGTTTCCCGCCCATGGATTTACCGGTATGTCGCAACCGATCTTTTTCGCCCACGCCAACGGCTTCCCTTCGGGCACCTATGGCAAGTTGTTCGCGGCGCTGGCGCCCGAGTATCGGGTCGCGCATCTGGAACAGCATGCCCATGACCCGCGCTTTCCGGCGGATGACAACTGGTACAACCTCGTTGACGAGCTGATCCACCATTTGCAGCAGCAGGATCAACCGGTGTGGGGTGTCGGCCATTCCTTCGGCGGCGTGCTGCATTTACATGCGGCGCTGCGTTGCCCTGAGCTGTATCGCGGCGTAGTGATGCTCGATTCGCCGGTATTGACCCGCACCGATCAGTGGGTGATCCGCGCTGCCAAACGTTTCGGCTTCATCGACAAACTGACCCCGGCCGGGCGCACGTTGGGCCGCCGCGAAGAGTTTGCCGATCTCGCCAGTGCGCGTAGCTATTTCGCCGGCAAAACCCTGTTTCGTGGATTCGATCCGGAATGTTTCGATGCCTATCTGCAACACGGCTTGCACCAAGTCGGCGACAAGCTGCGCCTGCGCTTCGATCCGGCGACTGAAATCAGCATCTATCGCGGTGTGCCGCACACCAGCCCTGGCCGTACCCGGCAATTGCAGGTGCCGCTGGCCGTGGTGCGCGGACACAAAAGCCGCGTGGTCATGCGCCATCACACCCGTTTCGTTTCGCGTCTGGCCCAAGGCGAGGCGTTGAGCATGCCCGGTGGGCACATGTTTCCATTGGAACGGCCGCAGGACACCGCACGCCTGCTGAAGACTCTGTTCAGCCGCTGGGAAAACCGTCAGGACAAGGATTGCGCATGAGCCCGACCTTCGAAGAAGTGCGCCTGAGCCTGCCGCATATCGAATTGGCCGCGCATTTGTTCGGTCCAGAAGACGGCGTGCCGGTGATTGCCTTGCATGGCTGGCTCGACAACGCCAACAGCTTCGCCCGGCTGGCGCCGAAGCTCAAAGGCTTGCGCATCATTGCCCTGGACATGGCCGGGCACGGGCATTCCGGGCATCGACCGAACGGCGCCGGTTATGCGCTGTGGGACTACGCCCATGACGTGTTGCAAGTCGCCGAACAACTGGGCTGGAAGCGTTTCGGCCTGCTCGGGCATTCGATGGGCGCGATCGTTTCCATGGTGTTGGCCGGCTCGATGCCGGAGCGCGTCAGCCATCTCGCGCTGATCGACGGCGTGATTCCTCCTACGGACAAAGGCGAAAACGCTGCCGAGCGGATGGGCATGGCCCTGCAAGCGCAACTGGATCTGCGCGAGAAGCGCAAACCGGTCTACAACACCCTCGACCGTGCGATCGAAGCGCGGATGAAAGGCTTAGTGGCGGTCAGTCGCGAAGCCGCCGAACTGCTCGCGCAACGCGGTTTGATGCCAGTGCCCGGCGGCTACACCTGGCGCACCGACAATCGCCTGACCCTGCCGTCGCCGCTGCGTCTGACCCAGGAGCAAGCGATGGCCTTCGCCCTGCGGGTCAGTTGCCCGGCACATCTGGTGGTTGCCGCCGATGGCATGCTGGCCAAACATCCGGAGCTGCTGGAGCGTCTACCCTTTAGCCGGGAACAGCTGCCCGGCGGGCACCATTTGCACCTGAACGACGAGTCGGGCGCGGGTCTTGTCGCAGACTGTTTCAATCGCTTCTTCGCCATTCCTTGACTTGCCGTGGGCAACTGTCGAGGCTGGGCGGGTTGAAATGGGAGACAACCACGATGGATCTATACACCGCTGCGACCCCGAATCACTCAGTCATGCCGATCCGATGAGGCTGACTATGCGGTCACTCAGTCTGTTGGCACTGTGCTGTTTCAGTTCCGTTTCATTCGCCGCCGATGTGCCGGGCAGTCACGATCTGCAGATCGTGCCACGACTGGCCGATGCGCAGATCGTCGACTATCGCCCTCCGGCCGAGCTGGAGCGCATCTATCCGACGGGCTCGATCCGCAAGATCAGCGGCCAGTTGCGTTTCGACGGTCAGGTGACCGCGCGCGGTCAAACCACCTCCGTGACATACGAATTGCCCCCCGAACATTCCGCCACTGAAGCGTTCACCGCCGCCCGTGAAGCCTTGCAGAAACAGGACGCCGAGTTGCTGTTCTGGTGCCAGGCCCGCGATTGCGGGGAAAGCAGCCTGTGGGCCAACGAGGTGTTCGGCAATTCCAAACTGTACGGTTCGGATGAGCAGCAAGCGTATCTGCTGTTGCGACTGGCACCGCCGCGGGACAACACGCTGGTGGCGCTGTACAGCATCACTCGCGGCAATCGCAAAGCCTATCTGCACGTCGAACAGTTCGAAGCGACGGCGCCGCTGGGTGAGCTGCTGCCGACATCGGCAACCCTGTTGCGTCAGCTCAAAAGCACCGGCGAACTGGATTTCCCAGATCGAGTCGATGATCCCGATGACACCTGGTTGCGTCTGATTTCCCGTGGACTCAACCTCGACACGACCTTGCGCGTGACGGTGTCCGGACCCAAGGCCGAGGCCTGGCGTCAGGCTCTGATCAATCAGGGCGTGCGTGCCGCGCGGATGGAAACCGGCACTGTCGAAGGCTCTGGCCTGCGCATCGACCTGTTGCGTTAAGCTGTGACGAGCGAGCACGCACGGCGGGTTCGCCTACTCTTGGCCTGACTGACTTTTTCGAGATTCTACATGCTCAATAACGATCGCCTGCTGGTGCAGATCCTTTTGCTGGTGCTGTTCGGCGCCAGTCTGTGGGTGATGGCCCCGTTCTGGTCGGCGCTGTTCTGGGGCGCGGTGCTGGCATTCGCCAGTTGGCCGCTGATGCGTCTGCTGACCCGTTGGCTCAATGGTCGCGAATCGTTGGCGGCGGCGATTCTGACCTTGGGCTGGATGTTGCTGGTGGCGGCGCCATTGGTTTGGCTGGGCTTCAATCTGGCGGATCATGTGCGCGATGCCACGGCGTTCATCAAGGATGTCCAGGTTGACGGTCTGCCGGAGGCACCGGTGTGGCTGGGGACTGTGCCGTTCGTAGGGGAGAGGCTGGTCGGGCTGTGGAACAGCATTGATCAGCAAGGCGCAGCGCTGATGGTCTCGGTCAAACCGTATCTGGGGCAGGTGGGCAACTGGTTGCTGGCGCGCAGTGCGCAGATTGGCGGCGGCATTCTCGAGCTGACCCTGAGCATTGTCTTTGTGTTCTTTTTCTATCGGGACGGGCCACGGCTGGCGGCGTTTGTGCACAGTCTGCTGGAGCGCTTGATCGGTGATCGCGCCGGGTATTACATCGAGCTGGTGGCCGGTACGGTGCAGCGAGTGGTCAACGGTGTGATCGGGACGGCGGCGGCGCAGGCGATTCTGGCGTTGATCGGGTTCCTGATTGCCGGCGTGCCCGGGGCGTTGGTGCTGGGGATTGTGACGTTTCTGCTGAGCCTGATTCCGATGGGCCCGCCGTTGGTGTGGGTGCCGGCGACGGCTTGGCTGGCGTGGAAGGGTGAGTACGGGATGGCGGTGTTTCTCGGGATCTGGGGGACGTTCATCATCAGTGGCGTGGATAACGTGCTCAAGCCGTATCTGATCAGCCGTGGTGGGAATTTGCCGTTGGTGATTGTATTGCTCGGGGTATTTGGCGGGCTGATTGCGTTTGGGTTTATCGGGTTGTTTATTGGGCCTACGTTGTTGGCGGTGGCTTACAGTTTGTTGACGGACTGGAGCAAGAGTCAGGCCCGGGTTTAAGACATGGCGGCCTTCCAGCCGACCAATCCTCGCTGACTGCATGCAATCCCCCTGTGGGAGCTCGCCCTGCTGGCGATGGCGACCTTCCAGTCGCCCACTCTCTGGCCGGTGGATGCGGTTCAAACTGTGGGAGCGACCCTGCTTGCGAAAAGGTGGTTCCGGCCAGGCAATTTTTCTCGGATGTCATCAAATGACCGTCTCCAAGCGCACCACTTGGAAACGATCAGCCTTCACCGGATCAATTCACGTCGCCACATTCAAATACTTGCCCACCGACGCGGTGTTTTCCAGCGAGTATTGCTTGCTCAAGTTCGCAATCATGCGGTTCAGCGCTTCAGTGGTGCTCTGCGTCGAAGCGGTCTGCTCTTCATCCGGCCGTTCACGCCCTGCCTGTAAAGCCGCTTTCAATTCATCGCTGCTCACGCCGCCGCTGCTGTCGCTATCGAGAACCTTGAGCAGCGCTGCGCTGGTGTCAGTGCTGGTGGTTGAAGTCGAGCTGGCGCTGGTTTGCAGGGCGCTGCTCAGTTCGGTGGCGGTGACGCTGCCGTCGCCATCGCTGTCGAGTTGGCTGAACAGTTCGTCGCTGTTGATGTGTGGAGGTGGCGGTGGCGGTGGGGGCAGGCTGGCGGTGAGTTCGTCCTGGCTGACGGTGCCGTCCTTGTTCTTGTCCAGGGCGGAGAAAATTTCGGTGCTGTCGGCGGTGCTGCCGGCGCTGGTCAGGCCGCTGCTCAGTTCGTCGCTGCTGATGGCGCCGTCGCCATCGGTGTCGAGGGCGCTGATCAGGGCGTCGGCCAGATCGGTGTCTGGCGCTTGATCTTGCGGCGGTGGCGGTGGCGGCGCCATGGCGGTCATTTCGTCAGCGCTGAGGCTGCCGCTGGTGTCGCTGTCCAGATCGCCGAACTGTTTGCTCAGGCTGACCAGCAGGCCATCGTCGGACTTTTGCGACAGGGCGCTTTTCAGTTCGTCCTGATCCACCGCGCCGTCGGCGTTGCTGTCGAGTTTGGCGAACAGTTCTTTTTGCAGTTGCGTGCTGCGCGCGTTCTGCGTGGCGGTGCTGCTGGTGCTGGTATAGCTCGTGTAGTTGCTGACGCTACCGATCATCGGGCTCACTCCTTGGACTGGAAAACCGGTGGGTGTACCGGCTTATGCAGGGTCAGGGCGCAAGGTGTCGGGCGTATGTGAGGTTTGTACCGGGTGGTACACAGATGCAATGAACACCGCTGAACCCCTGTGGGAGCGGTGTTATCAGGTGCGCGGCAGGCGGATGACAGCCGTGAGGCCACCGCCCGGAGTTTCTTCCAGATTCAATTGCCCGCCCAAACGCTGCGCGGCCTCGCGTGCAATGGTCATACCCAGCCCGACGCCGCCGGAGTTGCGATTGCGCGAGCCTTCCAATCGATAAAACGGCTCAAACACGGCTTCGCGTTTGTCGGCGGCGATCCCCGGGCCGTGGTCGATCACGCGAATCAGCAATTGCTCGCGCTGATCCTGTAATTCGATCTGCGCCTGTCCGGCATAACGCAAGGCGTTGTCCATGAGGTTATTGATGCACGAACGCAATGCCATCGGCTGCACCGGCATTGGCGCGCAATGGCCGCTGACCTGCACATCAGCGCCCTGATCCTGCGCGTTCTCGCTCAGCGATTCGACCAGCGCCTGCACGTCCATCATTTGCACGGCTTCGCTGGTGCGCTGTTCGTGCAGGTAGGTGAGGGTGGCGTCGAGCATGCCGATCATGTCGTCGAGGTCCTGACGCATCTGGCCCTGGAGCTTTTCATCGCTGATGTTTTCCAGGCGCAGTTTCAGGCGCGACAGCGGTGTGCGCAGGTCGTGGGAGACCGCGCCGAGCATGCGTGCGCGTTGCTGCACTTGTTCGCGAATGCGTTGCTGCATCAGGTTGAAGGTGTGCGCCGCTTGCCGTGCTTCGCGCGGGCCGGACTCGTCCAGTGGCGGGCTGTCGAGGTCCTCGCTGAGACGTTCGGCGGCGTCGCTCAGGCGCTGGATCGGGCGGCTGAGGAGTTTGGCGCCGTACCACGCCGCGATCATCAGCGTGATGAATTGAAAGGTCAGGGGCACCACCGGGCCGCCGAACCACGGGCGCGGTGGTCGTGGCGGGTAGCGTGGGTCTTGCGCTATCGGTTGGCCGTCCGCGCCTTGGGAAAATTCCGGCGGCGGCGGAGGCGGGGGCGGGCCGTAGAGGCGGAACCAGGTGAAGGCCAGCAGGTGCGCCAGGACAATCGCCACGAACAGCACGCCAAACAGGCGGCCGAACAGCGTGTCGAAGCGCGCCCGCATCAGCCGATGTCCCGCGCGTCGAACAGGTAACCCTCACCGCGTACGGTTTTGATCAACTGCGGGGCCTTCGGGTCGTCACCAAGTTTTTGCCGCAGGCGCGACACCAGCAGATCGATACTGCGGTCGAACGCTTCGATCGAACGACCCCGGGCGGCGTCGAGCAATTGTTCGCGGCTGAGCACCCGGCGCGGACGCTCGATGAACACCCAGAGCAAACGGAATTCGGCGTTGGACAGCGGCACCACCAGACCATCGTCGGCGATCAATTGGCGCAGGACGCTGTTCAGGCGCCAGTTGTCGAAACGAATGTTGGCCCGTTGCTCGGTCCGGTCATCGCGCACACGGCGCAGGATGGTCTGGATGCGCGCGACCAGTTCACGCGGCTCGAACGGCTTGGCCATGTAGTCATCGGCACCCAGTTCGAGGCCGATGATGCGGTCGGTGGGTTCGCAGCGCGCAGTGAGCATCAGGATCGGAATATCCGATTCGGCGCGCAGCCAGCGGCACAGCGACAGACCGTCTTCACCGGGCAGCATCAGGTCGAGCACGACCACATCGAAGTGTTCGGCCTGCATCGCCACGCGCATGGCCGCGCCGTCGGTGACCCCGCTGGCGTGGATGTTGAAGCGGGCGAGGTAATCGATCATCAGCTCGCGGATCGGCACATCGTCGTCGACGATCAGCGCGCGGATGCTCCAGCGCTTGTCGTCTTTTGGCTCATCCGTCGCGGTCGTTTGGGTGTTGTGCATGGGGCTGTTCATCTGCCAGTAGGCCGCCAACCACAAAGATGGGCTGCGAGGTTGTGGTTTCAGCATAGGCGTCCTGCCGTGAGGCGGGAAGTGCTGATGTAAGGGCGTGTTGCGGCTGGCGAGGCTAGCGCGGGCGCGTGTTGGCGGCGTGTCGGTTGTGTATCGGAGTCGACACAATAGCAGCGGACGCTATGCTGATCACGGTTGGCGCGACGATTTACCGATCATCGGGTGCCGCGCCGCCGCCGGTTCCGCTACAATGCGCGCCGATTTCGTCCTGCCTGAGAGCCCATTCATGTCCGCCTGCCAGACTCCTATCATCGTCGCCCTGGATTTCCCTACCCGTGACGCCGCACTGAAGCTGGCCGACCAGTTGGACCCGAAACTGTGCCGGGTCAAAGTGGGCAAGGAACTGTTCACCAGTTGCGCCGCTGAAATCGTCGGCACCCTGCGTGACAAGGGTTTCGAAGTGTTCCTCGATCTGAAATTCCACGACATTCCCAACACCACCGCGATGGCCGTGAAAGCCGCTGCCGAGATGGGCGTGTGGATGGTCAACGTGCACTGCTCCGGTGGCATGCGCATGATGGCTGCCTGCCGTGAAGAGCTGGACAAGCGCAGCGGCCCGCAGCCATTGCTGATCGGCGTGACCGTGCTGACCTCGATGGAGCGTGAAGATCTGGCCGGTATTGGTCTGGATATCGAGCCGCAAGAACAAGTGCTGCGTCTGGCCGCATTGGCCGAGAAGGCTGGCATGGACGGTCTGGTGTGCTCGGCGCTGGAAGCCACTGCGCTGAAAGCCGCGCACCCGTCGCTGCAATTGGTGACCCCGGGGATTCGTCCGGCGGGCAGCGCGCAAGACGATCAGCGCCGCATTCTGACCCCGCGTCAGGCGCTGGATGCCGGTTCCGATTATCTGGTGATTGGCCGTCCGATCAGCCAGGCGGCTGATCCGGCGCAGGCGTTGGCTTCGGTTGTCGCCGAAATCGCCTAAGTAATACCGTAGATCCAAATGTGGGAGCGAGCCTGCTCGCGAATGCGGTGAATCAGTCGATGTAGATGTCGACTGACACTCCCTCTTCGCGAGCAGGCTCGCTCCCACATTGGTTTTTGGGGGGGCTTAAACCTTCAGCACCAACTTGCCAAAATTCTCACCGCTGAACAGTTTCATCAGCGTCTCCGGAAAGGTCTCCAGACCTTCGACGATGTCTTCCTTGCTCTTGAGCTGCCCCTTGGCCATCCACCCGGCCATTTCCTGCGCCGCGCTGGCGTACTGCGCCGCGTAATCCATCACCACGAAGCCCTCCATCCGCGCACGGTTGACCAGCAGCGCCAGGTAGTTGGCCGGGCCTTTGACCGCTTCTTTGTTGTTGTACTGGCTGATGGCGCCGCAGATGACCACTCGGGCTTTCATGTTCAAACGGCTCAACACCGCGTCGAGAATGTCGCCGCCGACGTTATCGAAATACACGTCGACGCCTTTCGGGCATTCGCGTTTAAGACCGGCGACGACATCTTCTGACTTGTAATCGATGGCGCCGTCGAAGCCCAATTCATCAATCAGGAATTTGCACTTGTCGGCGCCACCGGCAATGCCGACCACGCGGCAGCCTTTGATCTTGGCGATCTGCCCGGCAATGCTGCCCACCGCACCGGCTGCACCGGACAACACCACGGTGTCGCCAGCCTTCGGTGCGCCGACATCGAGCAGGGCGAAATACGCGGTCATGCCGGTCATGCCCAGTGCGGACAAGTACACCGGCAGCGGTGCCAGTTTCGGATCGACTTTATAGAAACCTCGTGGCTCGCCGAGGAAATAATCCTGCACGCCAATGGCGCCGTTGACGTAGTCGCCGACGGCAAAGCCCGGATTGTTCGAGGCGATGACTTTTCCCACGCCAAGTGCGCGCATGACTTCGCCGATGCCGACCGGCGGGATGTAGGACTTGCCCTCGTTCATCCAGCCGCGCATGGCCGGGTCGAGGGACAGGTATTCGTTCTTGACCAGAATCTGTCCATCTGCCGGCTCGCCGACTGGCACTTCCTGATAGGTGAAGGTCTCGCGGGTGGCGGCGCCCACCGGGCGTTTGGCGAGCAGGAACTGGCGATTGGTCTGGTTGGTCATGACAGGCACTCGAACGAAATGAAGTGTTGTTGATAGACCTTCAGTCGGCATGTCGCAAGGTGAGCGGGCGTGGCGAATGCAGGTCGATCCAAAGCGGTGATAGTACACGCCAGGGTTTTATCACTGCCACGCATGGGCGGATAAACAGCCTTCTGATAGTGCTGACGCCGGGCCAACCCCAGTGGCTATGCTGCAATGCCACACCCCCAGCATCTTTGCGTTCGAGGACATAACAATGAGCATGACGTTTTCCGGTCAGGTCGCCGTCGTCACGGGAGCGGCCAATGGCATCGGCCGTGCGACGGCCCAGGCGTTCGCCGCCGAGGGCTTGAAGGTGGTGGTGGCCGACCTCGACACCGCAGGGGGCGAGGGCACCGTAGCGCTGATTCGTACAGCCGGCGGCGAAGCAACCTTCGTGCGTTGTAACGTGACCATCGAAAGCGAAGTAAAAAATCTGATGGACGAGGTGATCAATACCTACGGCCGTCTCGACTATGCCTTCAACAATGCGGGTATCGAAATCGAGAAAGGCAAACTGGCGGAAGGCTCAATGGATGAGTTCGACGCAATCATCGGCGTCAACGTCAAAGGTGTGTGGCTGTGCATGAAGTATCAGCTGCCGCTGCTGCTGGCCCAGGGCGGCGGGGCGATCGTCAACACGGCGTCGGTAGCCGGGTTGGGCGCGGCGCCGAAGATGAGCATTTATGCGGCGTCAAAACACGCGGTGATCGGCCTGACCAAATCGGCGGCCATCGAATACGCGAAGAAGAAAATCCGCGTCAACGCCGTGTGCCCGGCAGTGATCGACACCGACATGTTCCGCCGCGCCTATGAGGCTGACCCGAAGAAGGGCGAGTTCGCCAACGCCATGCACCCGGTCGGGCGGATCGGCAAGGTCGAGGAAATCGCCAGTGCCGTGCTGTACCTGTGCAGCGACGGTGCTGCGTTCACCACGGGCCATTCGCTGGCGGTGGACGGTGGCGTGACCGCGTTCTGAAAAAACGGCTATATGAAAAACCCGCCTTCGTGCGGGTTTTTCTATGTCTGTCGTTTAGTTCGGTGAATCGGCGCTAAACAATGTGTATCAAATAGTTAGAGCAAGCACTTTTGACGGTGTTGTCGCACAGCCTGTCGAGCGCGGCTGTGATTTACTGCCGCCAGCAAAACGGACAGGAGTTTGCTTGCTCATGGAATTGAGAATTGACCGACAGGCAATGGTGCCTGTCGTGCAGCAGATTGTTGACGGGGTCATTGACTGGATCACCCGCGACGCGGTCGCACCGAATACTCGTCTGCCCTCGGTACGGCAGATCGCGCGCTGCAATCTGCTCAGCCAATCATGCGTGGCAGAGGCATGCGAACGGCTCGTCGCCCAAGGTGTTCTGGCCTCGCGCCACGGTGCAGGATTCATGGTCGCGGCATCGCCTTCGTTGGCGCCAGGCAAGTCGCATCGTCCGGGCAGCGAAGGCACTCACAGTGTCCGTGGCTTTGGCGCCTGGCTGAAACTCGGTGATGGCGGCCTGCCCGAAAACTGGCGGGAGTCCGATGACCTCAATTACGCGATTCGCCAGGTCGCGCGAGCCGACATGGCCAGCCTGTTCAGCTATAGCTCGCCGTTGGGATTGCCGGTGTTGCGCGAGCAAATTGTCAAACGTCTCGGGCTGGTCGGTATCGAGGCTTGCGAGAAACAGGTGCTGACCACCAGCGGCGCCAGCCATGCGCTGGATCTGCTGGTCAGGACGCTGCTCAAGGCCGGTGATTATGTGGTGGTGGAAAGTCCGGGCTATGCGCCGCTGTTCGATCTGTTGCGGCTGCACGGCGTCCACTTGCTGGAGGTGCGCCGCACCCCCAGCGGTCCGGACACTGCCATGCTGGAGACGTTGCTGAAAAAATTCCGCCCGGTCGTCATGTTCATCAACAGCCATCACCACAACCCGACGGGCAGCTGTTTGACGCAGCCCGTTGCACAACGGATCTTGCAGCTGTGTGCAACCCATGGCGTGCGGCTGGTTGAAGACGATGTCTATGCGGACATGCATCACGGCAACGGCATGCGCCTCGCTGCACTGGATGCGCAGGTGATCTACGTCGGCAGTTTCTCGAAAACCCTCAGCAGTTCGCTGCGGATCGGCTTTGTGCTGGCGGATGACGCGCTGATTGCACGCCTGGCGCAGGTCAAAATGGTCACCAGCCTCGGCGTTTGCCGTTTCGCCGAAGCGGTGTTGGCCAGCCTCCTGGCCAGCGGTGCCTACCGCAAGCTGGTGCAACGTCAGCGCCAGCGTTTGAACACCGATCGTGCCGCTGCCCTGCAAGCGCTGGAAGACGCCGATTGGGAAGTGTTCGGCAAACCGGTCGGTGGCTTGTTCATCTGGGCGCGACCGCCATTGACCGACCCCGCCCGATTGCACAGAACTGCACAGCGCAGTGGCGTGGAGTTGCCGGTGGCGAGTGCGTTCAGCCCCAGCGGCGAGATCACCGAGTGGCAGCGCATCAATGTCGCGCATGCCTGCGATCCACGGGCCCGGCAGTTTTTTCGCAACACTCGCGCGGATCGACCTCAAGCGTTCTGAAAACGACGGGGGCGTAGCTTTTTGCCATTATTCCGACGCCAGAGACTTGTGCAGTTGGATGGCCGTTGCGAATCTTCGTCTACAGACTATGGCAGAGGGCTACGCGCAATGATTTCGGCCGTGCAAGGACGTTTTGCCAACCTCGGTATGGCGAAAAAACTGGGTATCGGGTTCGTGCTCGTCCTGCTGCTGACGGCGCTGGTTGCCGCCATTGGTGTCTGGTCCCTGCAAACCATCAGTCAACGCTTTGATGGCCTCAAACAGATGTCTTCGCTCAATAGCGGCTTGCTCAAGGTGCGCTTGCTGGAACAGGACTATGCCCTGCACGCCAACCCGAAAACCGCCGATACCCTGCGCGAAGGTGTCGACGGTTTGATTGCACTGGCCGATCAGCTCAAAGCGCAGTCGCCGGCCAACGTCTCGGTGATGAACGATGTTCAGCTGTCGCTGGGGGCGTACCGCAAAGCTTTCGATGAGTTTGTTTCGCTGACTCAGGCCAAGGATCTTGCGCTGGAAATGGCCAGTTGGTCGGTCTCCAGTGTGGCCAATAATCTTGATGTGCTGCAGGCCGGGCTGGCCGACGACGGCGCGTATACCTTGAAAGACAGCGAAGGCAAGGACGGTGCGCAGTTCATCGAACAGGCCAATCAGGTCAGCCAGGTGTCGCGGCTGATGCTTCAGGCGATGAACGAGGCGCGGGTGCGTCTGGATCAAAGCCGCAAGGGCGATGCCGACAGCGCCGGCGAGGGCAATATCGAGCAGGCTGCGCAGGCGCAGACGCAGGCCGAGGAGCTGAAGTCCACGGTCAAGGATGAGGGTTACCTGACGGTGCTCAATGAAGTGTCCGGACACATCGCCGGGTTCAACGACAAACTGGCCGAGTACACCGGTTTGCTCGCCCAGGAAAAAACCGTCTATGCGCAATTGCACCAGCGCGCGAATCAGGTGGTTGAGCGCGTCGATCAGGCCTATGTCGCCGAAGACGCGGCCATGCAGACTGAGCTGAAGAAAAACTCGCTGCTGATCATTGGTTCTTCAGCGCTGGCGTTGTTGGTCGGGTTGATTGCCGCGTGGGTTATCACGCGCCTGATCGTCTCGCCGCTGCGCAGCGTGATTCAGCTGGCGCAGCAGATCGCTGCCGGTGATTTGAGTGCGACCGTCGAGGTGACCCGACGTGACGAGATCGGCCAACTGATGCTGGCGATGCAACAGATGGGCGCGGGGCTCAGCACGATCGTCAGCGGTTTGCAGGCGGGCATCGAGCAACTGGCCAGCTCGGCGCAGTCGTTGTCGGCGGTGACCGAGCAGACCAATCTTGAGGTCAGCAGTCAGAAGGAGGAGACCGAGCAGGTCGCCACTGCCATGAACCAGATGACGGCCACCGTGCATGACGTTGCGCGCAATGCCGAAGAAGCGGCGCTGGCCGCACAGACAGCAGACGACAAGGTGGAAAGTGGTCAGCAGGTGGTGCGTCAGAGCATGGCGCGGATCGAGCAATTGGCGGATTCGGCGACGTCGGCCAGTTCGAGCATCGAGAGCCTCAGTGCGCAAATTCAGAATATCGGTACCGTGCTTGACGTGATCAAGAGCGTGGCGGAGCAGACCAATCTGTTGGCGCTGAATGCGGCGATCGAGGCGGCGCGGGCCGGGGAGCAGGGCAGGGGCTTTGCGGTGGTGGCCGATGAGGTGCGGGCGTTGGCGCGGCGTACGCAGCAATCGACCGAAGAGATCGAGCGGCTGGTCAGTGCATTGCGCGCGGCGGCGCATGCGTCGGTGCAGCAGATTCAGGGCAGTGGTGAGTTGGTCAAGCTGGCGGTCAGTGATGCGCTGCAGACGGAGAGTGCGTTGGGGAGTATTGCGGCGGCGGTGTCGTTGATCCAGCAGATGAATCAGCAAATTGCGGCGGCAGCGGAGCAGCAGAGTTCGGTGGCGGAGGAGATCAATCGCAGTGTCACGAGTATTCGTGCGAGTGCGGATCAGTCTTCGTTGGCGATGCGCGGGAATGCGGCTTCGAGTGTTGAGCTGGCGCAGTTGGGGGTTGGGTTGCGTGGGATGGTTGGGCATTTTCGGCTGTGACGCTTTGGACTTGGCGGCCTTTGGGCCGGCCATGCTTTTGGGGTTTTGGGTGAATATCCGGTTTTGCGGGTGGTGCTTCTGGCGGTTTCGCCCTTACGGCGAGTCACTTTGGCAAACGCCGGAGTGCCGGCCCAGCCCAAAGTAACCAAAGGTCTGCGCCCTGACGTTCGGCCCACTCGCTGGGGCTCGGGGTTCCTTCGCTCCGGGATCGATCCGGGCGCATCGCCTACGGTGTGCTTCGCTGCACCTCCTCTCGATGCATTTGGCTTCGCCAAACGCCCACCCCGGATCAATCCCTCCACTCAGCCTGCCGACGGGCTTAAGATCAAAAGCGGTACTCGAGCTTGCGCTCATTGTTTTGAGTGGGGCGGCTTTGCCGCATGGGTGTTCGCAAATCAAAACTGTGTGGCTTGCCGTCGATGGCGGCCTGACAGCCGACCAATTTTTTGCAGGACGTATGCGATCAAACTGTGGGAGCCAGCTCTGCTGGCGATGGCGGTCTTCCATTCACCCGATCCCCATCGGTCAGCCACAAAAAAGCCACCTCTGCGGTGGCTTCCTTTCTTGCATCGAGGATCAGTCGTAGATCACTTTTTTCTTCCAGTCTGCATCCGCTTCGACGTCTTTGAGGCCGGCGGTGAGTTGGTTTTCTTCGCCTTCGACAGGGGCGATTTTGTCCATGACCTGGGCGTTGGCGCGGGCCAGTAGTTTTTCCAGGTATTGCAGTTGTTCGGAGTAGATCTGCGGGTCTGGCTGTTTGCGCAGGTATTGCACGCCGCGTTCGAAGGCGAGGCGGGCCTGGCCGGGTTGGTTTTGTTGCAGGGACTGTTGGCCGAGGTTGTTGAAGAACTCGATGTGCAGCAGCACCAGGATGTGGCGCACTTCGCGAATCCAGTGTTTGGCTTCGTTCGGTGGCAGGAAGCCGTCGTGGGCGGCGCGGGTGATCTGGCCGTGCAGGGCTTCCAGGAGGAAGCGCACGTCTTTGGCTTTGGCTTCGGTGATGATCGGGGCCGGCGGGTTGTTGACCGGGATCGATTCGCCTTGGGCGACCATGGCGCTCAGTTCGGTGATGCGTGCCTTGGTGGTGGCGCTGGTTTTTTCGAGGTTCAACAGGCGCTGGCAGACGTTCAGTTCCAGGCGGGTCAGCAGCAGCTTGAGCGCAGGCGTCATGAACTGGCCGGGGAAGGTTTCGGTCAGTTCGCCGCAACGACGCAGGCGATCGTTGAGTTCGACTTTGGTGCGGGCCTTCTCCAGTTTGTTGGCTTCCACCACATGGTTCATGTAGCCAATGGCGATCAGGATTGCGATCCCGGCTACGACGAGCAGGGTGATCATGAGTGGTGTCACCGGTAAGACCTCTTTATAGGGTTCGCACGCGAGTGTAGTGGCTGGGCACTTGGGCGCCTAGCGCCGCTCGACGAGTTGGATCGGCGGGTTCAATCTGTATCGGCCGCGTGCTGCTTATATGAATGCTGGCGCTTGATGTGCAGATTGCCATCACTGAGCAGTGGACTATAACGTCTTGGCGAGTGTCGGAATATAGGCGTCAAGGACTGGGCGAAGGAAAAGCCCGATTGCTCCCGTAAAGCAGGTCGAAGTCATTGATTTAAATAAATTTATATCTGGGGGTTGACGACCTCTCAATCCATCCATAGAATGCGCGCCACTTGCAGCGTAAAGCACACAGCGAAGCGCGGCAGGGAGTGAATGTTGTAGTGTGTCCCCTTCGTCTAGTGGCCTAGGACACCGCCCTTTCACGGCGGTAACAGGGGTTCGAGTCCCCTAGGGGACGCCAATGCGGGAATAGCTCAGTTGGTAGAGCACGACCTTGCCAAGGTCGGGGTCGCGAGTTCGAGTCTCGTTTCCCGCTCCAATTTTAAACAGCAGCGCTTTCGGGCGGTGCTGAGTGAAACCAGAACCAAGTCTTCGGACACGGATCTGGACACCGAAACACACACCATGTGTTCCGGGTAGCGTGTCCCCTTCGTCTAGTGGCCTAGGACACCGCCCTTTCACGGCGGTAACAGGGGTTCGAGTCCCCTAGGGGACGCCATTTGCGGGAATAGCTCAGTTGGTAGAGCACGACCTTGCCAAGGTCGGGGTCGCGAGTTCGAGTCTCGTTTCCCGCTCCAAATTCTAAAAACGCCGCTCAGTGAGCGGCGTTTTTATTAGTGAAAGTTGTAGCCTGTGTCCCCTTCGTCTAGTGGCCTAGGACACCGCCCTTTCACGGCGGTAACAGGGGTTCGAGTCCCCTAGGGGACGCCATTGCGGGAATAGCTCAGTTGGTAGAGCACGACCTTGCCAAGGTCGGGGTCGCGAGTTCGAGTCTCGTTTCCCGCTCCATATTCAACAAAAACGCCGATCAGTGATGATCGGCGTTTTTGTTTGTGCGCAATTTGTCGCGCCCACAAAAAAGGACCTTCGCGGGTCCTTTTTTGTGGGCGTCTGAACCCGATCCAACAACTGCGACCGGGTTCGAACGATGGATCACAGCTTCGGCAGTTGCCCGATGCGGCCCATCATTTCGGTAACGATCTGCAGATCCAGCAAGAACTGGTCAACGGTCTTGAACTCGCCATCGGTGTGCCCGGTGTATTTCACTTCCGGACGCGCCAGGCCGAATTGCACGCCGTTTGGCAGTTCATGCACCGAGGTTGCACCGGCAGAAGTGCCGAACTCGTGCTTCATGCCAAGGTTTTCCGTGGACACCGCCAGCAGCGCCTTGACCCATTCACCTTCCGGATTGCGATACATCGGTTCGGCGACCGAGTAATCGAACGCCACGGCGACGTTGGTTTTCTTCGTCCAGGCACTCAGTTTGTCGGCGATCTCAGCCTTGAGTTTTTCCGGGGATTTGCCCTTAGGCACCCGCAGATTCACCGCCAGTTTGAACGCATTGGCATCCTCGCCGACGTAGGTCAGGGAAGTGGTCAGTGGCCCCATGAAATCATCGGCGAAGCCCACGCCGAGTTTTTTGCCCAGGTAATCCAGGCCCCAGTTATCGGCGGCGTAGCGAGCGGCGTCGGTGAACTGGTTGTGCTTGAGCGCGACCTTGCCATCAAGGCTGTTGATGAACACCAGCATGCGCGCCACCGGGTTAACCCCGGATTCCGGCTCTGAGGAGTGCGCGGAAACCCCGGTCACCGTCAGTTTGACGTCTCTGCCGTCGACCTTCGCCGCGACCTGGAAGTCGCCACCATTGGCTTTGGCGTAAGCAGTGCCGGCCTTTTGCAGGCTGGCCGCGAGTTCGGCAGGCTTGTCGGTCACCAGCGTCACGACGGACGCCGATGGAATCTGGTTGGTCGCCAGGCCGCCGGTCATTGAGGTGATTTCTGCGCCTTTGCCTTCAGCGGTGCGTTTGGCAAATTTGGCCATCACGGTGCCGTAGCCTTTCTCGGCAATCACCACCGGGTAACCACCGTCCAGCGCCATGTTGTAGGCCGGTGTCGGGTTGTGTTCGAAGTAATAAGGGATCGCGTCACCGCTGGTTTCTTCGGTGGTGTCGACCAGCAATTTGAAGTTGCGCGCCAGCGGCAGCTTCTCTTCCTTGATCACTTTCATTGCGTACATGGCGACGACGATGCCGTTCTTGTCATCCTCGGTGCCGCGACCGTACATGCGATCGCCGATCAGGGTGACTTTGAACGGATCAAGCTTGGTGCCGTCCTTGAGCACCCAGTTTTCCGGGGTGACGGGCACAACGTCAGCGTGAGCATGAATGCCGACAACTTCGTCGCCCTGACCTTCGAGGGAAATTTCGTAGACGCGGTTATCGACGTTGCGGAAGTTCAGGTTGAACGACTCGGCAAGGCTTTTGATCTTGGCCGCGATCTTGATGAATTCAGGATTGTCGTGCTGCGCCACGCCTTCTTTCTGGAAGGTCGGGATCTCGACCAGTTCGCGCAGGGTTTCCAATGCGGCTTTGCCGTACTTCACTCGGGTGTAAATGCCCAGCAGGCGATGAATTTCGTTCTGCTGTTCAGCATTCAACGTCTTGTTGTCGAGAAAAGTGCTGATGGTCGGGCCGAGATTGTCGCTTTTGGCGATGTCGCTCTTGGCCAGACTTCCCAGAAACTCGCGAAAATCCGTGACGCTTTTGTCGTCGAAGGATTTCAGGATGACCGCGCTCTGCTGGGGGGTGATGTTGGCTTGAGCGGCGGTGGTGAAGGACGCGAGGCTGGCCAGCATCAGGGTAGCGGCGGCCAGTTGCTTGAGGGAGAAATCCATTACGGAGGCTTTCCTTGCGGGCAATTGATAGAGATATTTCTGTCGGTTGCGTCAGAAACATTTTGCAAACTAACACTGTGGGCGACTAACGAGGGAGTCTTGAAACTTGATCTGTCGCACAGAAACGCAAAAGAGGCGCAGAAATGAAAAAGTCCCGGCAAGCGCACGCCGGGACTTTTTTGTGGGTTACATCGACAGCACCAAGCGCCCGGCGAACAGAATCAGAATCACGCCCATGCTGCGTTCGAACCAGTGGCCCAGGCGCATAAACAGCAAACGCACTTTGTTGCTGGAGAAAAACAGCGCGACGATGACGAACCACAACGCGTTCACGAAACACATCCACACGCCATAGAAGGCCTGGACTTGCAGCGGTGTGGTGGCGCTGATGATCGTGGTGAAGATCGCCAGAAAGAACAGCGTTGCCTTAGGATTGGTGGCGTTGGTCAGGAAACCGGTACTGAACGCCTTGAACAGTGATTGTTCAACCAACGGTTCCTCTGCAGTTTTTTCGCCTTCGAGGGCGGTTTTCGGTTTGCTGCGGATCAGGCTGACGCCGAGGTACAGAATGTAGGCGCCACCTACGACCTTGGCCACGGTCAGCAACCACGGTGTGGTGTGCATCAGCGCCCCGACGCCGAGCAGCGTGTACAACACGTGCACGGAAATCCCTGCACCAATGCCCAGCGCCGTGCAAATCCCCACCAACCGTCCGAAGCGTACGCTTTGCCGAATGGTCACCGCGAAGTCCGGTCCGGGAGCGACCACAGCAAGAAAATGGATGGTGGCCAGGGCCAGAAATTCGCCCAGATAATTCGAATACATCTCAGCTCCAGAAAGTCAGGGGTGAAGCATTGCCGCGATAGCCGACAAAGAAGGAAAGGCTCAAGCGCGGATCCGCCACGCCCGGGGTCACCGAGTGCATGCAGCGCGAATTGAACATGATGAAATCGCCGGGCTCAGGCCGCACCTCAAGGGCCGGTGCGCCGAGCAGTGCCGGGTCGATGCCGTAACTGTCGCCGCGCATCTCGTCGAACTGGTCCGGGCTAATGTCGTCGTCCCACATCTGCAATGCGCCGCCTGCGGTGGGCATGTTCAGGTAGACATTGCAGGCGAACTGCGCCTCCAGGCTGCGCGCCTGAAAGCTTTCCGGGGCGTCCTTGGCAAAGATGTCGTGGTGGGCGAGAAAGCACACACCGGGTTTCACCACGCGGGAAAGGCCGACATACATCTTGCGCCCGTAGAGGTTTTCCAGATGGGCGCCGGCGGGCCAGGATTCATCGAGCATGCAGCGCAAGGTGTCGACCGGCGACGAGTAGGGCGAGCAACGCTGACGCAACTCGGCGATGTTGCGGGTGGCGCGCTCGAAGTAATCTTCGATCAGCAGTGGCTGGTTTTCCGCCTCGTAAAATGCCATGCCGATGCGCCCGATGCTCGGGGCGTTGATGTAGCCCTCAAAACCCGGCGCAAGAATCTTGTCGCCAATCTCGATCGCCAGCGGCGTGGGCAAGAAGCCTTTGACGCGGATGGCGAGGACTTCTTCGTTGGCCAGTTTATTTATGCACGTCTCATCGAGACGCTCGACGTCTAGCATCATGTTGTCTAGGTCCATCTATCGATAGTCAACGGAACCGGCGAGTGCGGTTCCTCCGGCGACGGACGCTGCGCAACGCAGCGCCCGAAATGCTCAATCCACGCTGTAGTGGACGGACAGCGTGCCTTTCTTCTGCGAAAGGGACGCGATCGTGACTGTGCCCAGTTCCTTCAGGCTGCGTACATGGGTGCCGCCGCAGCCATAGGCCGGGAGGTCACCAAAACCGATTTCCCGCGCGCCTTCGCGCAGCGAGGTGAGGCGCGGCAGATCGTGCTCGATCCACTGGCCGATGCCGTGTTGAACGGTCTCCGCTTCGACTTCCTGCGCAGCATCGCCGGGTTTGAATTGCACCCGGCCTTCGTCTGGCCAGTGGTGCGCCTTGATCGGCGTCCAGCCCAAGGCTTGAACGAAATGGCCGATCAGATGCCCGGCCGAATGCATGCGGGTGTTGAAGCGGCGGCGATCTTCATCGACGCGGATGCAGGTCATGCCGATCGCTACCGGTCGGTCGACGAAATGCACGATTCGATCTGGCTCCTGCACCACCCGCAGCACTCGGCTCTCGCCAATCCAGCCGGTATCGCAAGGCTGACCGCCACCCTGCGGATGGAACAATGTGGCGCGCAGTACGACGGCAAATTCATTCTCGTGGGGCGTGCAGTCGAGGACTTCCACGTTCGCCTTGAGGTCATCGCTATGGAAAAACAGGCGAAGCGTCATGTTCCATGCCCTTAGGAAAGTTTCTATTTTTTATTATATGAATCGTGCAATAACGTGATAATCCGTTCAAACATCAAAGGACTTGTGCACTGTGAGCATCAATCTGCCGTTGCCATTGCTGGGTGAAATGGCGATTTTCGTCAAAGTCGTCGAGACCGGCAGCTTCTCTGAAGCGGCCCGGCAACTGGGCTCTTCGCCATCGGCGGTCAGCCGCAGTATCTCGCGTCTGGAAAAAGCCCTGGCCACCCGCTTGCTGCAACGCACCACGCGCAAACTGCGCTTGAGCGACGGCGGGGAGGAGGTGTTCAAGCGCTGCCAGGAGATGGTCAGTGCGGCCAAGTCGGTGATGGAGATCAGTGGCCAGTTCACCCACGAAGCAGAAGGGCTGGTGCGAGTCAGCGTGCCGAAAGCGGTCGGGCGCTTTGTGATCCATCCGCATATGCCGGAATTTCTGCGGCGTTATCCCAAGGTCGATGTCGAGTTGTTGCTGGAGGACCGCCAGGTCGATTTGATCGATGATCATGTCGACCTGGCGATTCGCATCACCGACCGCCCGCCGGCAGGATTGGTCGGGCGGCAACTGTTGACCATCGACCATTTGCTCTGCGCGACGCCGCAATATCTGGCCGAACACGGCACGCCAACCCATCCCCACGACTTGCTCAATCACAGCTGCATTTATCTGGGTGAAACCCCGAGTGATGCGCGCTGGAAATTCAAGAAGGGCAGCAAAGCCGTCACGGTTGGCGTGCGCGGTCGCTATGCCGCCAACCATACCGGCGTGCGTTTGGGCGCGGTGTTGCAACACATCGGTATTGGCAGCCTGCCGTACTTCACCGCGCGTTATGCCTTGGAGCAGAAGTTGATCGTGCAAGTGCTGCCGGACTGGACGTTCCTCGCGTCCTACCACGGCGGACTCTGGCTGCTGCATTCGCCGACGCGGTATCTGCCGCCGAAGTTGCGGGTGTTTATCGATTTTCTGGTGGGGTGCCTGGAGAAAGAGCCGACGTTGAGCAAACCTGGGAAGTCGGGCGATGACAGCACAGTATCGATGGAGTATGAGTTGCCTGAGAGCGAGGGGCTGCTGTAACGCCTGCAAAAAAAAGGCCCGCATGGATCACCCTGCGGGCCTTTTCATAACGAGTGACAATCAGTGCTTGCTGTCCTGAGCGGACATCGCCAGCAACTGTTTTTCCTGATTCCAATCGAACGGTTCATCGTTCTGTTCGGCGTCGTAGCGACGTTCTTCCAGCGCCTGATACAGGTCGATTTCTTCATCGGACAAGTAATGCAGGCAGTCACCGGCGAAGAACCACAGCAGATCCCGCGGGATCAGGTGGGCAATTTGCGGGTAACGGGTAATCACTTGAGTCAGGATGTCCTGGCCCAGGTATTGGCTTTCGATCGGATCGATCGGCAGCGATGCCAGCAGTTCGTCGAAGCGCTCCAGGAACAAGGCATGGCTTTCTTCGGGAACCTGTTCGGCCTCACCTACGGCGACCAGGATACTGCGCAGGTGGTCGAGCAATACAAGATGATCGGCAACGACGTTGGACACGAGATAAGTCCTCAAGAGCAAAACGGGCGCGGGAGTATAAAGCTCCCGCGCCCTCTTGGACATGCCTGTCAGGATCAGCGGACTTTGCCCTCTGCCTGTTTCAGCTCCTCTTTATCGAAATCATCGACATCGATCACTTTGCGTCGCGCCGCTTCGGCATCGCGCAGGCTCTGCGCTTCCACCGGCTGCAGCACGCCGGCTTCCAGCGCCGCATCAATGGCGTGTTCGCCTGCGGTCGGTTTGACCTGACCGCTTTTCAGCGAGGTGTGCAGCTTTTTGTGCAACGGCTGCGCGGCATTCAGCAGGTCGCTGGCATGTTGCAATGCACCGACCGCGTCGTCCGCAGACTGTGGGCGATAGCAACCGGCAAGCAATTCTTCCAGCGCCGGATCGCCCTTGGCGCGACCAATTACGCCAGCCACTTCGGCGCCGAGTTTGTCCGACGGACCTTTGTGACGACGACCAAACGGGAACACGATGACCCGCAGCAGACAGCCGAACACTTTGTTCGGGAAGTTGCTCAGCAGTTCATCCAGCGCTCGTTCCGATTGACCGAGGCTTTCTTCCATCGCCCAACGGAACAATGGCTCCATGTGGGCCGGCGAATCCAGATCGTGATAACGCTTGAGCGCGGCGGAAGCCAGATACAGGTTGCTCAACACATCACCCAGACGTGCCGACAAACGTTCGCGACGTTTCAATTCGCCACCGAGCAGCATCATGCTGAAGTCGGCGAGCATGGCGAACGCTGCAGCCTGACGATTGAGAGCGCGGAAGTAGCCTTGGCTGATCTTGTCGCCGGGCGCACGTTCGAAGTGGCCGAAACCGAGGTTCAGCACCAGCGTGCTGGCGGCGTTGCTCACGGCAAAACCGATGTGTTTGAGCAGCAGGCCGTCAAACTCTTTGAGGGCTTGATCCTTGTCTTCACGACCGGCAAGCGCCATTTCCTTGAGCACGAACGGATGGCAACGAATGGCGCCCTGACCGAAGATCATCAGGTTGCGCGACAGAATGTTCGCGCCCTCCACGGTGATGAAGATCGGCGCACCGTTCCAGCTGCGGCCCAAGTAGTTGTTCGGGCCCATGATGATCGCTTTGCCGCCGTGCACGTCCATCGCGTGGCTGATGCATTCACGACCGCGTTCGGTCAGGTGGTACTTGAGGATCGCTGACAACACCGAAGGTTTTTCGCCCAGATCCACCGCGTTGGCGGTGAGCATCCGCGCGGCGTCCATCATCCACGCGTTGCCGCCGATGCGCGCCATGGCTTCCTGGATGCCTTCGAAAGCCGACAGCGGCACATTGAATTGCTCACGAATCTGCGCGTACTGACCGGTGACCAGGCTGGTGAATTTGGCTGCGCCGGTGCCGACTGCCGGGAGCGAAATCGAACGCCCGACCGACAGGCAGTTCATCAGCATCATCCAGCCTTTGCCGAGCATCTCCTGACCACCGATGAGGTAGTCCAGCGGGATGAACACATCTTTGCCCGAGTTCGGCCCGTTCATGAACGCCGCGCCCAGTGGCAGGTGACGACGGCCGATTTCGACCCCTTCGGTATCGGTCGGAATCAGCGCCAGGCTGATGCCGAGGTCTTCCTTGTCACCCAGCAAATGCTCCGGGTCATAGGCCTTGAAGGCCAGACCGAGCAGGGTGGCCACGGGGCCGAGAGTGATGTAACGCTTTTCCCAGTTCAGGCGCAGGCCGATGACTTCCTGACCTTCCCACTGACCTTTGCAGATGATCCCGGTGTCCGGCATCGCCCCGGCATCGGAACCGGCGAGCGGGCCGGTGAGGGCGAAGCACGGGATGTCGTCGCCGCGAGCCAGTCGTGGCAGGTAATGATTGCGTTGTTCGTCAGTGCCGTAATGCAGCAACAGTTCGGCCGGGCCGAGGGAGTTGGGCACCATCACGGTGGAAGCAAGGTCGCCGCTGCGGGTGGCGAGTTTCATCGCCACTTGCGAGTGGGCGTAAGCCGAGAAGCCTTTGCCGCCAAATTCTTTCGGAATGATCAGGGCAAAAAAGCCGTGTTCCTTGATGTGCGTCCAGGCTTCGGGCGGCAGGTCCATCGCCTGGCCAATCTGCCAGTCAGTGACCATGGCGCAGAGTTCTTCGGTCGGGCCGTCAATGAACGCCTGTTCTTCGTCAGTGAGTTGCACCTTCGGGTAGGCCAGCAGTTTGTCCCAGTCCGGACGGCCGCTGAACAGCTCGCCATCCCACCAGACGGTGCCGGCATCGATTGCGTCGCGCTCGGTCTGCGACATCGGCGGCAGGGTTTTCTGGAACCAGTTGAACAGCGGCGCGGTGAAGTGTTTGCGACGCAGGTCGGGCAGCAACAAAGGCGCGGCGACCACCGCCAGCACGACCCAGAAAACCAGCAGCAGCCAGCCGGGTGCGTGACTGAAAATACCCATCGCCAAGAGGTACACGGCAAAGATGCCCAACGCGGGCAGCGGGGAAATACGCCGGTGGGCGAGATACGCCACGCCGACCAGCAAAACCAGTATCCACAACAACAGCATATTCAGTCCTCCGTGAACCAAGGCAAATCGACCCTCCAGAGCTTAGACCGCATCTGCGAATCAGGGTGGTCAGACCAAGGTGATTGAAATCGTGGGAAACCCCGGATGGTGTTCGTAGGTTCGGTGGGCAACACGTGTGGGAAATCGTTCGGTCATCCCGCGTCTTTGCGTCCAAGTTTGGCCGAAACGTCGTTATCTCTGTGCTTGAGCTGTCGCTAGACTCCAGGCTCATCCAGGAGATTGCCGTCATGCACGAGTATCTGAACCCCGGCCGCTTCATCGATAGTGACCACCCGGCGGTGGTGGAGTTCGCCGAACAACATCGGGGTGCCAGCCGCGATCCGCTGGAGCAGGCGATCAGCCTTTATTACGCCGTACGCGAGGCCGTGCGCTACAACCCCTACACCTTCAGCCGGGATCCGCAGACCTTGTGCGGCAGCTATGCGTTGGCGACGGGGGAGAGCTATTGCGTTCCTAAAGCCACGCTGCTCGCCGCTTGCGCGCGACATTGCGGGATCCCGGCACGGATCGGCCTGGCCGACGTGAAAAATCACCTGTCGACCCCGCGTCTGCTCGAGTTATTGAAAAGCGACATGTTCGCCATGCACGGCTACACCGAGTTTTTTCTCAATGATCGTTGGGTCAAGGCCACCCCCGCGTTCAACCAGAAGCTCTGTGAATTGTTCAACGTCGCGCCGCTGGAATTCGACGGGATCAACGACAGCGTTTTCCATCCGTATAACCGCGACGGCGCGCAGTTGATGGAGTATCTGGTCGATCACGGCCAGTTCGCTGACGTGCCGGAAACCTTCTTCTTCGAACACCTGCAAAAGTGCTATCCGCATCTGTTCACTGATCAACAGCCGTCTTTGCTCGGCGATATGCACAGTGATGTGAGTCGCGTCTGATCCGGCGTATGCTGCCTGCCCACGCATTGGAAAAGAGGCGGTCATGCTGAAGATCTGGGGACGGAAAAACTCATCGAATGTCAGGAAGCCATTGTGGGCCGCCGAGGAACTTGGCCTGGCCTACGAGGCGATTGATGCCGGCGGCGCCTTCGGTGTGGTCGACACAGCCGAGTACCGGGCGATGAACCCGAACGGTCGCGTGCCGGTGATCGAAGACGACGGTTTCGTGCTGTGGGAATCCAACGCCATCGTGCGTTATCTGCTGGCCAAACACGCGCCTGACAGCTCGTGGTATCCAACGGATCCGCAAGCCCGCGCCATGGCTGACAAGTGGATGGACTGGACCACGTCGAGTTTCGCCGGCCCCTTCCGCACGGTGTTCTGGGGTGTCTTGCGCACACCGGCGGATAAGCAGGACTGGGCCGCCATCAACGCCGCGATGAAGGAATGCAGCGAGTTGCTGAGCATGGCCGACGAGGCGTTGGCCGGTCAGCCTTACCTATCCGGCAAAGACATCGGCATGGGCGATATTCCGCTGGGCAGTTTCATTTATGCCTGGTTCGAGATGCCCATCGAACGCACACCGCAAGCGCATCTGCAAGCCTGGTACGAGCGCCTGAAACAGCGTCCGGCCTATCAAAAAGCGGTGATGACCGCGTTGACTTAATACTTACTATCGACACACTTGACTGTACTTGTACGGCGGCGGCAAGCACCATTGCGCACTTGCGCTGCGGTTCGATCCATCGCCGCCGTCTCCTTTTTTCCTTCAATGGTGCGTAAATCAGATATGAGTTCCGCTCTGTCCATCCGGCAGCTAACCAAAACCTACGGCAACGGGTTCCAGGCCTTGAGTGGTATCGATCTGGACGTCGCCGAAGGTGACTTTTTCGCCTTGCTCGGCCCTAACGGTGCCGGCAAATCCACGACCATCGGCATTCTCTCGACCCTGGTGAACAAGACCAGCGGCACGGTGAATATCTTTGGCAATGACCTGGACAAAAATCCTGCACAGCTCAAACGCTCAATCGGCGTAGTGCCCCAGGAATTCAACTTCAACCAGTTCGAAAAGACTTTCGACATCGTCGTGACCCAGGCCGGTTACTACGGCATTCCGGCGAAGATCGCCAAGGAACGCGCCGAGCAGTACCTGACGCAACTGGGCCTGTGGGACAAGCGTGATGTGCCGTCGCGGTCGCTGTCCGGCGGCATGAAACGGCGCTTGATGATTGCCCGCGCGCTGGTGCACGAACCTCGCCTGCTGATCCTCGATGAACCGACCGCAGGCGTCGACATCGAGCTGCGCCGTTCGATGTGGACGTTCCTCACCGAGTTGAACCAGAAAGGCATCACCATCATCCTCACCACGCATTACCTGGAAGAGGCTGAGCAGTTGTGCCGCAACATCGGCATCATCGACCACGGCACCATCGTCGAGAACACCAGCATGAAACAGTTGCTGGGCCAGTTGCACGTCGAAACCTTTTTGCTCGATCTGAAAAACGACTTGAGCGCGGCGCCACAATTGCTCGGCTACCCGGCCCGGTTGATCGACGGCCATACCCTGGAAGTTCAGGTCGACAAGTCGATGGGCATCACGGCGTTGTTCAGCCAATTGGCGCTGCAGAACATTGAAGTGCTGAGCCTGCGCAACAAAACCAATCGCCTCGAGGAGCTGTTCGTGTCCCTGGTGGAGAAAAATCTGTCGAAGGTGGCGGTATGAGTTCTGAATTCCGTCCCAACCTCGTCGCCCTGCAGACCATCGTTTACCGCGAGGTCAAACGCTTCACGCGGATCTGGCCACAGACGCTTCTGCCGCCGGCGATCACCATGGTTCTGTACTTCGTGATCTTCGGTAACCTGATCGGTCGGCAGATCGGCGACATGGGTGGCTTCACCTACATGGAGTACATCGTGCCGGGGCTGATCATGATGTCGGTGATCACCAACTCCTACGGCAACGTGGTCTCGAGCTTCTTCGGCAGCAAGTTCCAGCGCTCCATCGAGGAATTGATGGTTTCGCCGGTGTCGCCGCACACGATTCTGATCGGCTTCACCATTGGCGGCGTATTGCGCGGTTTGATGGTCGGCGTGATCGTGACGATGCTGTCGCTGTTTTTCACCCACTTGCAGGTGCATCACCTCGGCGTGACCATTCTGGTGGTTGTACTGACGGCGACGATCTTCTCGCTGCTGGGCTTCATCAACGCGGTGTTTGCGCGCAACTTCGATGACATTTCGATCATCCCGACGTTCGTCCTGACCCCGCTGACCTACCTGGGTGGCGTGTTCTACTCGATCACCTTGCTGCCGCCGTTCTGGCAAACCGTGTCGCTGGCGAACCCGGTGCTGCACATGGTCAACGCCTTCCGTTACGGCATTCTCGGTGTGTCGGATATCCGCATTGGTATTGCGATCACTTTTATGCTGGTGGCGACGGTGGTGCTGTACCTCGGTTGTGCGCGGTTGCTGGTGAGTGGGCGCGGGATGCGCACCTGATCCGAGACCGCGTCTACCGCTTCGCGAGCAGGCTCGCTCCCACAAGAGATCTTCAGCGCAACATATATCCAATGTGGGAGCGAGCCTGCTCGCGAATGCAGACAACACAAAACAAAACGGCCTCCCACTGCGGAGGCCGTTTTGCATTCAACGCTTTCTGCTTTTCTTGCGCCGCGCCCATTGCCGCGCGACCCACCAGCGCCAGTACATCATCACCAGACAATAGGCGAGGGCGCCGAGCACCAATCCTACAACCACCGAGCCGAGCAAGAATGGCTGCCACAACGTCGACAGCTCACCGCTGATCCATTCCCAGGTCAGCTCATCCGGCAGATGCCGCGCGGGCACGTCCATCAAAAACGCACCGGCCTGATAGGTGCAGAAAAACACCGCTGGCATGGTGATCGGGTTGGTCAGCCAAACCAGGCTCACGGCAATCGGCATGTTGCCGCGCACCGCAACCGCCAGCGCCGCCGCCACGAGCATCTGCGCCGGTATCGGCAGGAAGGCGGCAAACAAACCGACAGCCATCGCCCGCGCGACCGAGTGGCGATTGAGGTGCCAGAGGTTCGGGTCATGCAGCAACTTGCCGAGAAAGCGTAAGGATTTGTGTTCCCTGATGCTCGTCGGGTCGGGCATGTAACGTTTGAATAAGCGCCGGGGCATAAGGCTTCTCGGTCGGTTAAGGCGGCAAGTATGTCTGGATTCTACGAAGCGCCCATTCAGACTTTGTGACAATTGTTGACGACGCAGGTGCCCGACACCCGCTATGCCTAAGTGCGGGACTCTCAAGGACGGGCTTATGCGCACAGGGATGATGGCGCTGGCAGTCGGTCTGCTGGCCCCGATGTTTTTACCGGCATTGCCGTCGGTCGGGTGGATGCTGCTGTTGCCGGTGGTGGGTTTGATGTTGTTGCCGTTTCGCAGCTATCCATTGGCGCTTTTGTTGTTCGGTTTCACCTGGGCTTGCGTGAGTGCGCAGTGGGCGCTGAATGATCGTTTGCCGGCGCATCTGGATGGCGAAACCCGTTGGCTCGAAGGGCGGGTGAGCGGTTTGCCGCAAAACGCCGACGGCGTGGTGCGTTTCGAGTTGGCCGACGCGCAATCACGTCACGGGAAATTACCCACGCTAATGCGTCTGGCGTGGTACGCCGGGCCGCCGGTCAATAGCGGCGAGCGCTGGCGGCTGGCGGTCAAACTCAAGCGTCCCAGCGGTTTGCTCAATCCGCACGCTTTCGATCATGAGGCGTGGCTGTTGGCGCAACGCATCGGTGCGACCGGCACGATCAAGGATGGCCAACGCCTGAGTGAAGCCCGCTGGGCCTGGCGTGACAGCATTCGTCAGCGCTTGCTGGCAGTGGACGCGCAAGGTCGGGCCGGAGCGCTGGCGGCGCTGGTACTCGGCGATGGATCCGGGCTGAGCCGCGAGGATTGGCAGATTCTCCAGGACACCGGCACCGTGCATTTGCTGGTGATTTCCGGCCAGCACATCGGAATGCTGGCGGCGGTGATGTATCTGCTGGTCGCCGGGCTCGCGCGGTATGGCCTGTGGCCGCTGCGTTGGCCGTGGCTGCCGTGGGCCTGTGGGCTGGCATTCGCGGCGGCGCTCGGTTACGGCTTGCTCGCTGGATTTGATGTGCCGGTGCAACGCGCCTGTGTGATGGTCGGGTTGGTGTTGTTGTGGCGTCTGCGTTTTCGTCACCTTGGGGCGTGGTGGCCACTGTTGCTGGCTTTCAATGGCGTGCTGCTGCTCGATCCGCTTGCCAGTCTGCGTCCGGGCTTGTGGCTGTCGTTTGCGGCGGTGGCGGTGCTGATCTTCACCTTTGGCGGTCGCTTGGGCGCGTGGCGCTGGTGGCAGACCTGGACACGCGCGCAGTGGTTGATCGCCATCGGTCTATGTCCGGTGCTGCTTGCGCTGAATCTGCCGATCAGCCTTAGCGGACCGCTGGCGAATCTGTTGGCGGTGCCGTGGGTCAGTCTGCTGGTGCTGCCGCCCGCGCTGCTTGGAACGCTGTTGCTGGCGGTGCCTTACATCGGCGAAGGGTTGCTGTGGTTGGCCGGTGGTTTGATCGATGGGTTGTTTCGCGCTCTGGCGCTGATTGCCGGGCAATGGCCGGCGTGGATTGCACCCTCGATACCTGTTTGGGACTGGGCCATTGGCAGCCTCGGCGCGCTGTTGTTGCTAATGCCGCGGGGTGTGCCGATGCGAGCGCTGGGCTGGCCGTTATTGCTGATTCTGGTGGTGCCGCCGCGTGAGCGACTGAACGAGGGACTGGCCGATGTCTGGCAGCTCGATGTCGGCCAGGGTCTGGCAATCCTGATCAGAACCCGTCACCACACGTTGCTGTATGACGCCGGGCCGCGTTTTGGCGATTTCGACCTCGGCGAGCGCGTCGTACTGCCCGCAATGCGCAAACTCAGCGTTAAAAAACTTGATCTGATGCTGCTCAGCCATGCGGACGCCGATCATGCCGGCGGCGCTTTGGCGATCAAACGTCATTTGGCCGTCGATCAAGTGATCAGTGGCGACCCGGCCGGACTGCCCGCGCAATTGAGCGCCGAAGCGTGTGAAAGCGGCCAACAATGGCAGTGGGACGGCGTGCGCTTTCAACTCTGGATGTGGTCGCAAGCCCACGACAGCAATCAGCGCTCCTGCGTGTTGCAGATTGAAGCCAACGGTGAGCGGCTGCTGCTGACCGGCGATATCGACACCCACGCCGAACGTGACCTGCTCGACAGTCCCTTGGCAGTGCCGACGCAATGGCTGCAGGCGCCTCACCACGGTAGCCGCAGTTCCTCGTCAATGGCCTTGCTCAAAGCCTTGCAGCCCGAGTCGGTGCTGATCTCCCGAGGCCACGGCAACTCCTTCGGCCATCCGCACCCGACGGTGCTGGCGCGCTACCGCAAACAAGGTCTGCGCATTTACGACAGCGCCGAGCAGGGCGCCATTCATCTGCAATTGGGTAGCTTCAAAGCGCCGCGGACGATGCGCCAACAGCGGCGTTTCTGGCGCGATCCGCCGACGCTCGCCCGTTGATCGGTGCCAGTATGGATGGCACATCACGGTCGTCGGGCCAGCGGGTCTTAATCGCGGATCGGTATGGTAAAGTGGCGCACTTTCTCGAGGGGACTGTCACTGTGTGGGAATTGGTCAAATCCGGCGGCTGGATGATGTTGCCGATCATTCTGAGTTCCATCGCGGCCATGGCGATCGTCGCCGAGCGCCTGTGGACACTGCGCGCCAGTCGCGTTACCCCTGAGCATTTGCTGGGTCAGGTCTGGGTCTGGATCAAGGACAAGCAGCTCAACAAAGAAAAACTCAAGGAATTGCGCGCCAATTCGCCGCTGGGGGAAATCCTCGCCGCCGGTCTGGCCAACTCCAAGCATGGTCGCGAGATCATGAAAGAGTGCATTGAAGAGGCCGCCGCCCGCGTCATCCATGAGCTCGAGCGCTACGTCAATGCGCTGGGCACCATCGCTGCGATGTCGCCGTTGCTCGGCCTGCTGGGTACGGTGCTGGGCATGATCGATATTTTCAGCGCCTTCACCGGTTCCGGTATGACTACCAATGCCTCGGTATTGGCCGGGGGTATTTCCAAAGCGCTGATCACCACCGCTGCAGGCCTGATGGTCGGTATTCCAGCGGTGTTCTTCCACCGGTTCCTGCAACGCCGCATTGATGAACTGGTGGTGGGCATGGAGCAGGAAGCGATCAAACTGGTTGAAGTGGTGCAGGGTGACCGTGACGTCGACCTGGCCGAGGGCCGCGTGTGAAATTCCGTCGCAAGCCTCGGGAAACGATCGACATCAACCTCGCTTCGTTGATCGACGTGGTGTTCATCCTGCTGCTGTTTTTCGTCGTGACCACCACGTTCACTCGCGAAACCCAGTTGCGCGTAGACCTGCCGGAAGCGGTCAGCGGCTCGCCGGCTGAAGATCAGCAGCTCAAACAACTGGATGTCGCGATCAGTGCTGAAGGCGTGTTTTCGGTGAACAACAAGATCCTGCCGAAAAACGATCTGGCGACCTTGATGGAAGCCATGCAGAAAGAAGCCAACGGTGACACCAACATGCCGTTGTCGATCAGCGCCGACGGCAAGACTCAGCATCAATCAGTGATCACCGCCATGGACGCGGCCGGCAAGCTCGGTTTCAGCCATCTGCGCATGACCACGGTTGAGGCTGCGCCGAAATCCTGATGAGCCTGTCCGATCGCTTGCTCGCCGCGTGGTACCAGGGGCACCCGGCTCTGGCGTTGCTGCGGCCGCTGGAGTCGTTGTACCGCCGGGTAGTGATCAACAAGCGTCAGCGTTTTCTCGACGGTGAAGGCGAGATCTACCAGCCGCCGGTGCCGTTGATCGTGGTCGGCAACATTACCGTCGGCGGCACCGGCAAAACGCCGATGATTCTCTGGCTGATTGAGCATTGCCGACGCCGTGGTTTGCGCGTCGGTGTGGTCAGCCGCGGCTACGGCGCCAAGCCGCCGCACTTGCCATGGCGGGTTGAAGCAGATCAGACCGCCGACATCGCTGGCGACGAACCGCTGCTGATCGTCCAGCGCACCGGCGTGCCCTTGATGATCGATCCTGATCGCAGCGCCGCCGTCAAAGCCTTGCTCGCCAGCGAACCGCTGGATCTGATTCTCTCCGATGACGGCATGCAGCATTACCGTCTGGCGCGGGATCTGGAGCTGGTGTTGATCGATGCCGCGCGTGGCCTCGGCAATAAACGCTGCCTGCCTGCGGGGCCGTTGCGCGAACCGATCGAGCGTCTGCAAAGCGTCGACGGCGTACTGTTCAACGGCGCCACTGCCGATCGCGATGACGGTTTCGCTTTCCATCTGCAACCGACTGCGCTGGTCAACCTGCGCAGCGGCGAGCGCAAACCGCTCGATCATTTTCCGTCCGGTCAAAACGTGCACGCGGTCGCCGGGATCGGCAATCCGCAACGTTTCTTCAATTCCCTCGAAGCGCTAGACTGGCGAGCAGTCCCGCATGCGTTTGCCGACCACGCCGAATACAGCGTGCAGGCGTTGAATTTCACACCGTCATTGCCAGTGGTGATGACCGAAAAGGACGCGGTGAAGTGCCGTGCCTTCGCTGCTGCCGAGTGGTGGTATCTGGCGGTCGATGCCGTGCCGTCGCCGGCCTTTGTGGCCTGGTTCGACACACAGCTGATGCGCCTGCTACCCGATCGGCTTTTGCCTTAATTCTTTTATCCAGGGAAAGTTCATGGACACCAAATTGCTCGACATCCTCGCGTGCCCGATCTGCAAAGGCCCGCTCAAGCTCAGCGCCGACAAGACCGAGCTGATCAGCAAGGGCGCCGGCCTGGCCTATCCGATCCGCGACGGCATCCCAGTGATGCTCGAAAGCGAAGCCCGCACCCTGACCACCGACGAGCGTCTGGATAAATGACCACCGCCTTCACCGTTGTCATCCCGTCGCGTTACGCCTCGACCCGTCTCCCGGGCAAGCCGCTGCTGGACATCGCCGGCAAACCGATGATCCAGCATGTCTGGGAACAGGCGAGCAAAAGCAGCGCGACCCGCGTGGTGGTTGCCACTGACGATGCGCGCATTGTCGAGGCCTGCAAGGCTTTTGGCGCCGAAGTGGTGCTGACCCGTGAAGATCACAATTCCGGCACTGATCGTCTGGCCGAAGTCGCGGCGAAACTGGGCCTTGAGCTCGACGCGATCGTGGTCAACGTCCAGGGTGATGAGCCGCTGATCCCGCCAAGCGTGATCGATCAGGTCGCCGCCAACCTCGCCGCTCACACCGAAGCGCGCATGGCCACCCTGGCCGAGCCGATCGAAGACGTCGACACCCTGTTCAATCCGAACGTGGTCAAGGTCGTTAGCGACATCAACGGTCTGGCGCTGACCTTCAGTCGTGCCACGTTACCGTGGGCACGCGATGCCTTCGCCAAGAGCCGCGAGCAATTGCCGGAAGGTGTGCCATACCGTCGCCACATCGGCATTTATGCCTACCGCGCCGGTTTCCTTCAGGACTTCGTGAGTTGGGGCCCGTGCTGGCTGGAAAACACCGAATCCCTTGAACAGCTGCGTGCCCTGTGGCACGGCGTGCGCATTCACGTTGCCGACGCGTTGATCGCGCCGCCGACCGGTGTCGACACTGTCGAAGACCTCGAGCGCGTTCGTCGCCTGCTGGGGGCTTGATGCGCGTTCTGTTTGTGTGCCTGGGCAACATTTGCCGTTCGCCCACGGCCGAAGGGGTTTTGCGCCACAAATTGCGTGAAGCGGGGCTGGCGGATCAGGTCGAAGTGGCCTCCGCCGGCACCGGTGACTGGCACGTCGGCAACCCGCCGGACAAGCGCAGTCAGGCTGCGGCGAAAGTGCGTGGATATGACCTGTCGGCGCAACGCGCGCAGCAGGTCAGCCGTGCTGATTTCGCCAGTTACGACCTGATTCTGGCCATGGACAACAGCAACCTGCGCAACCTCAAAGCCCTGCAACCGTCCACCGGCAAAGCCGAGCTGGATCTGTTCCTGCGCCGTTATGCCGGTGTGGTCGATGAAGTGCCGGATCCGTACTACGACGGCGATCAGGGCTTCGAGCAAGTGCTGGATCTGATCGAAGCGGCTTGTGACCAATTGCTGATCGAAGTGAAGGGCCGGTTATGAGTTTGCAGGTGCAACCGCAGGTTTCCCTGAAACCGTTCAACAGTTTTGGTGTGGACGTGCGCGCGCAACTGTTCGCTGAAGCCCATAGCGACGCCGATGTCCGTGAAGCACTGGCGTATGCCACCGCGCACGATGTGCCGTTGCTGGTGATCGGCGGTGGCAGCAACTTGCTGCTGACCGCGGATATCCCGGCGCTGGTCCTGCGCATGGCGACACGCGGGATCCGCGTGATCAGCGATGACGGCAACCGCGTGGTGATCGAGGCGGAAGCGGGCGAACCGTGGCATCCGTTCGTGCAGCACACGTTGGCGCTGGGCTTCTCCGGGCTGGAAAATCTCAGCCTGATCCCGGGCACCGTTGGCGCCGCACCGATGCAGAACATTGGCGCTTACGGTGTCGAGATCAAGGATGTGTTCGCCGGGCTCACCGCGTTGGACCGCCACACCGGCGAGCTGCGCGATTTCACTCTGGAAGAATGCAACTTTGCCTACCGCGACAGCCTGTTCAAGCAGCAGCCGGGACGCTGGCTGATCCTGCGGGTGCGCTTCACGCTTAATCGCGTGGCGCATTTGCATCTGGAATATGGCCCGGTGCGTCAGCGCCTGAGCGAGCAGGGCATCGAGCAACCGACGCCGACCGATGTCAGCCGTGCGATCTGCAGCATCCGCAGCGAAAAACTGCCGGATCCGGCGGTGCTCGGCAATGCCGGCAGCTTCTTCAAGAACCCGCTGGTGTCGGCGGCCATCGTCACGCAGATCAAAGCGCAGCACCCGGATGTGGTGGCTTACGCGCAGCCGGACGGCCAGATGAAGTTGGCCGCTGGTTGGTTGATCGAGCGCGCCGGCTGGAAAGGTTTCCGCGAAGCCGATGCCGGCGTGCATAAATTGCAGGCGCTGGTGCTGGTCAATTACGGCACCGCGACCGGCCTGCAATTGTTCGATCTGGCGCAACGTATCCAGAAAGACATTGCCGAACGTTTCAATGTCGACCTGGAAATGGAGCCCAATCGGTATTGAAGCAGCTGCGAGCTTCAAGCTTCTAGCGGCAAGCTACAATCTTGAGCGTGAGCCAGCTACTGCTTTTACTTGCGGCTTGTAGCTAAACGCTCGCCACTGAAAAGCCCTGTCTCAGCAGGGCTTTTTCGTTAATGCTGGGTTAACTTAGCGAGCTAACGATAACCGTCATTTGCTCCACCAAAGGCCCGGTGCAGACGTTCGCGTCGACACAAGAGAGCCTCATTAGCCTGAGTCGATCTGCGTGAACCACCGCCGATGCAACGGCGGCAGATTGCTCGACCCCATAACCACCAACAATATGCGGGCGTGCCCATGATTACCCTGAAACTCAATGGTCAAGACCATCCCCTTGATGTCACGGAAGACATGCCGCTGCTCTGGGCCATCCGCGACGTCGCCGGTTACAACGGCACCAAATTCGGCTGCGGTATGGGCCTGTGTGGTGCCTGCACCATTCACATCGACGGTCTGCCGGCACGCAGTTGCATCACGCCGATCGGCTCGGTGATCGGGCAGAACGTCACCACCATCGACAACCTGCATGCCGACCCCGTCGGGCAAGTCGTCCAGCAAGCCTGGCTCGACACGGCGGTCGCGCAGTGCGGTTTCTGTCAGGGCGGGCAAATCATGTCGGCCACCGCATTGCTCAAAACCAATCCGAACCCGAGCGACGAGCAGATCGAAGAAGCCATGGTCGGCAACATCTGCCGCTGCGGCACTTATAACCGCATCAAAACCGCGATCCGCCAAGCCTCCACGCATTTGAAGGAGGCGAAAGCATGAGTCGCCTTCCGAACGATTTCGCCCTGAGCAATCTCAGTCGCCGCGGTTTCCTCAAAGGCGTCGGCGCGACGGGCGCGTTGGTGCTTGCCGCGAGTTGGGGTTGGCAGGATGCGCTGGCCGACGAGAAAGAAAAGAAATTCGGCGCTGACGGCATGCCCAACGGCTGGATCGATGATCCGAAAGTTTATGTGAGCATTGCGGCTGACGGCACTGTCACCGTGGTCTGCAATCGCTCGGAGATGGGCCAGGGCGTGCGTACCAGTCTGACCATGGTCGTTGCCGATGAGCTGGACGCCGATTGGGCCAAGGTCAAAGTGCAGCAGGCGCCGGGCGACGAAGTGCGTTTCGGCAATCAGGACACCGACGGCTCGCGCAGCATGCGGCACTGGTACGAACCGATGCGGCGTTGCGGCGCTGCGGCCCGGACGATGCTCGAACAAGCGGCGGCCGCGCAGTGGAAAGTGCCGGTCGGCGAATGCCACGCGCAACTGCACAAAGTCATTCACCAGCCATCCGGGCGTGAGCTGGGTTACGGCGAACTCGCCGCCGCAGCCAGTGCGTTGACGGTGCCTGCGCGTGACAGCCTGCGCCTCAAGCAACCATCGGAATTTCGCTACATCGGCAAGGAAGGCACCAAAGCCATCGATGGCGACGACATCGTCAACGGCCGCGCCGTGTACGGTGCCGACGTGCATTTCGACGGCATGTTGTTCGCGACCATTGCCCGTCCGGCCGTATATGGCGGCAAGGTCAAATCGGTGGATGACAGCGCTGCACTGAAAGTCCCCGGTGTGCTTAAAGTGATTCAAATTGAAGGTCGTCCGTTGCCTTCTGAGTTTCAGCCATTGGGCGGCGTGGCCGTCGTGGCCAGCAACACCTGGGCGGCGATCAAGGGCCGCGAGGCGTTGAAAATCGAGTGGGACGATGGCCCGAATGCCAGTTACGACTCGATTGCCTATCGCAAGGAGCTCGAAGCCGCCTCGCTGAAGCCCGGCAAAGTGGTGCGCAACACCGGCGATATCGACAAGGCCTTGAGCAGCGCCGCGAGTACGCTCGAAGCGTCTTACTATCTGCCGCACCTGGCGCAGTCGCCGATGGAGCCGATGGTTGCCATCGCCCGTTACAAGGATGGCGTCTGCGAAGCCTGGGCACCGAGTCAGGCGCCGCAAGTCACCCGCGAACGCATTAGCGAGCGTCTGGGTCTGCCGTTCGACAATGTCACCTTCAATGTCACGCTGCTGGGCGGCGGTTTCGGTCGTAAATCCAAACCGGACTTCGTCGTTGAAGCAGCGATTCTTGCCAAAGAGTTTCCCGGCAAAGCAGTGCGGGTGCAGTGGACCCGTGAAGACGATATCCATAACTCGTATTTCCACACGGTGTCCGCCGAATATCTCAAGGCTGGCGTCGGCAAGGACGGCATGCCGGCGGGCTGGTTGCATCGCACGGTGGCGCCGAGCATCACCGCGCTGTTTGCCCCGGGCATGAACCATGAAGCGGCATTCGAGCTGGGCATGGGGTTTACCAACATGGCCTACGCGATCCCCAACGTGCGTCTGGAAAACCCGGAGGCGACCGTGCATACGCGGGTGGGCTGGTATCGCTCGGTGTCGAACATTCCCCATGGTTTCGCCATCCAGAGTTTTGTCGATGAACTGGCGCACAAGGCCGGCGAAGATCCGCTCAAGTATCAGATCAAGCTGCTCGGCCCGGATCGGCAGATCGACCCGCGCACGTTAAGTGAAGAGTGGAACTACGGCGAATCTCCCGAGCGTTATCCGATCGACACCGGACGCATGCGCACCGTGCTGGAAACCGCCGCGAAGGCCGCCGGTTGGGGGCGTAAACTGCCCAAGGGCCGTGGTCTTGGCCTCGCCGTGCATTACAGTTTCGTCACCTATGTGGCGGCGGTGATCGAAGTTGAAGTCAAGGACGACGGCACGCTGATCGTGCACAAGGCTGATATCGCCGTGGATTGCGGGCCGCAGATCAACCCTGAGCGTATTCGCTCGCAGTTCGAGGGTGCGTGTGTGATGGGGCTGGGCAACGCGGTGCTGGGTGAAATCAGCTTCAAGGACGGCAAGGTCCAGCAGGACAACTTCCATATGTACGAAGTGGCGCGCATGTCGCTGGCACCGAAGGAGGTCGCGGTGCATCTGGTGACGCCACCGGGCGATGTACCGTTGGGTGGCGTTGGTGAGCCGGGCGTACCGCCGATTGCCCCGGCGCTGTGCAATGCGATTTACGCCGCCACCGGCAAGCGTATTCGTAACCTGCCGGTACGCTATCAGTTGCAGGGCTGGCAGAAGGCAGACGCCTGATGGACAGCGTCGACCTCAACGTCTTGCGCAGTGTCCTTGAGTGGCGCCGCGCGGGGCAGCGGGTGGTGTTGTTCAGCGTGGTGCAGACCTGGGGCACCGCGCCAAGATCACCCGGTGCGATGCTCGCCTTGCGCGAGGATGGCGTGGTGATTGGTTCGGTGTCGGGCGGCTGTGTCGAGGATGACTTGATCGCCCGTTTGCACGACGGCCGCATCGCCACCGACGGGCCGCCGGTGCAATTGATCACTTACGGCGTGACACGTGAAGAGGCAGCGCGATTTGGCTTGCCTTGCGGTGGCACGTTGCGCCTGACCGAGGAACGCGTGGGTGATCCGGCGTGGGTGGCTGACTTGCTCGCACGTTGTGAGGCCCATGAGATTGTTGCCCGTGAGCTGAACATCGAAACGGGCGAAGTGGTTTTGACGGCGGCAGGCAAAAGCGATTCGCTGGCGTTCGACGGCAAAACCCTGCGTGCGATTTACGGCCCGCGTTGGCGTCTGCTGCTGATCGGCGCCGGGCAATTGTCGCGCTATGTGGCGGACATGGCACGATTGCTGGATTTCGAGGTGCTGATTTGCGATCCGCGCACCGAGTTTGTGTATGGCTGGGAAGAGCATCACGGTCGTTTTGTCCCGGGGATGCCGGATGACGCGGTGTTGAGCATCCAGACCGACGAACGCACAGCGATTGTCGCGTTGACCCATGATCCGCGTCTGGATGACATGGCCCTGCTGACGGCGCTCGACTCGCCAGCCTTCTACGTTGGTGCGCTCGGTTCGCGGGTCAACAGCCAGAAGCGCCGGGAGAATCTGGCTCAGCTAGGCTTGTCGGTACAGGCGATCGATCGACTGCATGGTCCGATCGGTCTGCACATTGGCAGTCATTCGCCTGCGGAAATTGCCCTGTCCTTGCTGGCGGAGATCGTCGCGATCAAGAACGGCGTCGAACTGAAACAGAAGAAAACTTTGGAGGACGCATGAGTCGATCCATCGCAGTGATTGTGCTGGCGGCAGGCGAGGGCAGCCGCTTTCGCCAGGTGGCGGGTGCGGACAAGGACAAGTTGCTGGCCGATTGCACCGGGCGTGATGGCGCGGTGCGTTCGGTGATCGAGCAAGTGTTGGTTAATCTGCCGGCCAGTCTTGATAAGCGCGTGTTGGTGACAACTGAGGCGCGACCCCAAGCGATGCGCATGGCGCAGGCGTATGGCTGCGATATCGTTTCGATTGAATCGACCGGAATAGGTGACAGCATTGCCGCCGGTGTTGCGGCTTGCCCGGACGCCGATGGCTGGTTGATTGTGCTGGGGGATATGCCGTTTATCTTGCCATCGAGTATTGAACGAGTCGTTGCGGCCATTGCAGATGATGCGGTGAGCGTGCCGGTGCAGGATGGCGAGTTTGGCCATCCGGTCGGATTTGGCCGCGCGTTTGGTGCGGGGTTGCTGGCGTTGAGCGGTGATCGTGGGGCCAGACCGTTGTTCGCGCAGGGCAGGGTGGTGGAGGTTGCCGTCGATGATCCAGGTGTGCTGTGGGATATCGATGTGCCTGACTTTCTGGTGTTCACCCAATCCTGAGTCTTGCATAGACCCCTGTGGGAGCGAGCTTGCTCGCGATAGCGGCGTGTCAGTTGACACATCTTTTTGCTGAACCACCGCTATCGCGAGCAGGCTCACTCCTACAGGGGGCCGTGTTAAGGTTTAAATTTCAGGCATAAAAAAAGCCCCGCCAGGTTTTCACCGGGCGGGGCTTTTTAACGGCTTTGGAAATTACACGAGTGGTTTAGGCTCGTGTTCTTTTTCCTCGGCCTCTTGGTGTTGCTCAACCGCGTCCTGAACGGAGCGTGGTGCTTCAGCGATCACCGATTCAACCACGGCGTCTTCAGTCACCGGGGCAGGAGCTGCCTCGACCACTTCAGCAACCACGGCTGGCTCGGCAGCGACTGGAGCAGCAGCGGCAGCCAGTTCGGCTTCCTTCTGCAGACGCTCTTCTTCACGCTTGCGACGACGCACTTCACGTGGGTCGTTCGGCGCGCGGCCGCTTGGCGTCAGCGCGCTGACCGGAGCCGGTGCTTCAACCACTGGGGCTGGCGCTTCGGCAACCACCGGCGCTTCGACAACCGGCGCTGGTTCAGCAACGACCACTGGCTCGGCAGCTTTGCTCTCTTCAACCACAGGAGCTTCAACCACAGGCGCTTCGAACACTGGCGTTTCAACAACCGGTGCTTCAACCACTGGCGCTGGCGTTTGAGCAACTGCTGGCTCGGCAACCCAGTTGAAAGCGGTCTGCTCTTCGCGAACTTCACGCACGGTTTCAGTGACTGTTTCAGAAACGGTTTCAACCACCGGCTCGGCAGCCACAAATGGCGCTGGCTCGACCTGAGGCAGGGTTTCCTGAACCGGAGCCACTTCGACTTCCGGAGCAGCAACCACTTCTACCGGGGTAGTCGCTTCAACAACCGGCGCTTCCACGGCGGCAGTTTCTTCAACGGCGGCGGTGGCGCGTTCAGCTTGCTCGTGGGCTTGAGCTTCGGCAGGCGCGCTGATCACGGTGCTGGCAACGGCTGCGGTAACCGCCAGGCCGGCGGCCAGATCGGCAGTGCTTGGGCCCTCTGCGTTTTCGCCGTTTTCGCCGGCTTCGGATTCTTCCGAGCCTTCGATCACGTTGCCGTTGGCATCACGCTGACGCTCACGACGGTTGCTGCGACGACGCTGACCGCGGGAGCGACGACGTGGACGATCGCCTTCGGCGCTCTCCGAACCGTCTTCCGGCAATTGCTCTTCGTTGGTGTTCACTTCTTCTTCAGCGACGGCAGCAGCGGCCTGCTCGGCACGCGGTTGACGCTCTTCACGCGGCGGACGCGGTGCGCGCTCTTCGCGTGGCTGACGCGCCGGACGCTCTTCAGCGGTTACGGCAACGGCGGCTGCAGCAGCTGGAACGGCGTCCAGTGGCTCGCGCAGTTCACGTACACGCTCTTCACGCTCGCCACGAGGCTTGCGATCTTCACGCGGCGCACGTGGAGCACGTTCTTCACGCGGGGCGCGTGGTGCGCGTTCCTCGCGGGCTACTGGCGCTTCGGTGCGAGCTTCACGTGGCTCACGGGCTTCGCGTGGAGCGCGTTCTTCACGCGGCTCGCGTGGGGCACGTTCTTCACGGGGGGCACGTTCTTCGCGCGGCTTGCGTTCTTCATCGCGGCGACCGTTACGGTTGCGGCTCTGCTGACGACCGTTGCGACGCTCTTCGTTTCGGGCCGGACGCTCGGTAGCCGGTTTTTCAACCACGGCCGGGGCAACTGGCTCTTCTTTGGTAGCAAACAGGCTGACCAGCGACTTCACCAGACCTTTGAACAGGCTTGGTTCTGGCGCGGCAACCGGAGCCGGTGCAGCGGCGACTGGTGCGGCAACTTCGGTCGGAACCGGAGCGTTGGCACGAGCCGGAGCAGTCTTGACCGCGGCTTCCTGGCGAACCAGGGTGCGGGTCGCGGCGGCTGGCTGAACTTCTTCGACTTCGGCAGCGGCGGCAGCGATTTCGTAGCTGGACTGGTTGGTCGCGGCTTCCGGGCTGTCGTCACGCAGACGCTGTACTTCGAAGTGCGGCGTTTCGAGGTGATCGTTCGGCAGAATGATGATGCGGGCACGGGTGCGCAGTTCGATCTTGGTGATCGAGTTGCGTTTTTCGTTGAGCAGGAACGCGGCGACCGGGATCGGCACCTGAGCGCGCACTTCGGCAGTGCGGTCTTTCAGGGCTTCTTCTTCGATCAGACGCAGGATCGCCAGCGACAGCGATTCAACGTCACGGATGATGCCGGTGCCGTTGCAACGCGGGCAGACGATGCCGCTGCTTTCGCCCAGGGATGGACGCAGGCGCTGACGGGACATTTCCAGCAGGCCGAAGCGCGAGATGCGACCGATCTGCACGCGAGCGCGGTCGGCTTCCAGGCATTCGCGGACTTTCTCTTCCACGGCGCGCTGGTTCTTGGCAGGGGTCATGTCGATGAAGTCGATGACGATCAGGCCGCCGATGTCGCGCAGGCGCAACTGACGGGCGATTTCTTCGGCCGCTTCAAGGTTGGTTTGCAGAGCGGTTTCTTCGATGTCGCTGCCTTTGGTAGCGCGCGCCGAGTTGATGTCGATGGACACCAGGGCTTCGGTCGGATCGATGACGATGGAGCCGCCGGAAGGCAGTTCAACAACGCGCTGGAAAGCGGTCTCGATCTGGCTTTCGATCTGGAAACGGTTGAACAGCGGAACGCTGTCTTCGTACAGCTTGATCTTGCTGGCGTACTGCGGCATCACCTGGCGGATGAAGGTCAGGGCTTCGTCCTGGGCTTCAACGCTGTCGATCAGCACTTCGCCGATGTCCTGGCGCAGGTAATCGCGGATGGCGCGGATGATCACGTTGCTTTCCTGGTAGATCAGGAATGGCGCGGAGCGATCCAGCGAGGCTTCTTTGATGGCGGTCCACAGTTGCAGCAGGTAATCGAGGTCCCACTGCATTTCTTCGCTGCTGCGGCCCAGGCCGGCAGTGCGCACGATCAGACCCATGTCGGCCGGTGCGACCAGACCGTTCAGCGCTTCACGCAGTTCATTGCGCTCTTCGCCTTCGATGCGACGGGAGATACCGCCGGCACGCGGGTTGTTCGGCATCAGCACGAGGTAACGACCGGCCAGGCTGATGAAGGTGGTCAGGGCTGCGCCCTTGTTGCCACGTTCTTCTTTTTCGACCTGAACGATGACTTCCTGGCCTTCGCTCAGGACGTCCTTGATGTTGACGCGGCCTTCAGGGGCTTTCTTGAAGTATTCGCGGGAGATTTCTTTGAGGGGCAGGAAGCCGTGGCGCTCGGAGCCGAAATCGACAAAGGCAGCCTCAAGGCTTGGTTCGATGCGAGTGATGCGGCCTTTATAAATGTTGGCCTTCTTCTGCTCGCGTGCACCGGATTCGATGTCCAGGTCGTAGAGGCGTTGGCCATCTACCAGTGCAACACGCAACTCTTCGGGTTGAGTTGCGTTAATCAGCATTCTTTTCATGTAGTACCGTCGGTTTCCGGGCTGCCGGAAACGGCGTTCGGCACACACGACTTCTCACGGTCGGTGTCAGGTGCGTCGGGAGTGGTTGGCCATTCCCGTGTCCAGCGATGTGCGACCAATTGGGCCGATATCGCGACGTACGCGTCCTGCTTGCTGTGGCTACTTAAGCACTCAGTCAGGAGGAGGAATCAACCAGCGGCTGTGGACGAGATGAAGCGTCTTGATAAAGCCTATTGCTACACAGTCCGGCGGTTGTGCATCTCCACCCTACACGTATCCCTGATAATTCGGGTGCTGCCGCGCGCAGAATCCGCAGCGGGTTGGCATTTACCGTGAGCTCCGAAAGGGGAGGTCACGCATCATGGCTAATTCAGGCGTTGTTTCCGAAGCATTCGCTCGGGGTCATCGGCAGCTGACTGCACTTTGTGAACTGGCCTTGAATGTGTGCCTGCCAGGCGAGTAAAAACTCTGCTCGGCGGTGTAATTCAGGCCTCATGTCACCTGCGCTCGTTACAACTGCAAACTCCACCGTTACGTAGCGAAAGCCCCGTAGGACGGCCTCGCGTCCTGGTGAATTGCGATGGTCAGGGCCGGTTTTTGACCGTGGTTCCGCTGTCCAGGCCGCTTTTGGCGGCGTTCGCGACTATAGCAGCAATGATTAAGTGCTTCAATTCCATAAAAATTGTTATCATCGCCGGCATGACAACTACTGCCCCTTCGACTCCAGGCGTTCAATTGCTTGAAGTCTCGCCGGAGTATGCCGGCCAACGAATCGACAACTTTCTCCTCGCCCGGCTCAAAGGCGTGCCCAAGACCTTGATTTACCGCATTTTGCGTAAAGGCGAAGTGCGCGTGAACAAAGGTCGGATCAAGCCCGAATACAAGCTGCAGGCCGGCGATATCGTGCGCGTGCCGCCGGTTCGCGTGCCTGAGCGTGACGAGCCGGTGCCGCTGGCACAAGGCTTGTTGCAGCGCCTGGAAGCTTCGATTGTCTTCGAAGACAAAGCCCTGATCGTGATCAACAAGCCCGCCGGCATTGCAGTTCACGGTGGCAGCGGCTTGAACTTCGGCGTAATCGAAGCCTTTCGTCAGTTGCGTCCCGATGCCAAAGAGCTGGAGCTGGTGCACCGTCTCGACCGTGACACCTCCGGCCTGCTGATGATTGCGAAAAAACGCAGCATGTTGCGTCACTTGCATGAGCAATTGCGCGGCGATGGCGTCGACAAGCGCTACATGGCGCTGGTGCGCGGCAACTGGGCGACCTCGATCAAGAAAGTCAGCGCGCCATTGCTCAAGAGCAATCTGCGTTCCGGCGAGCGCATGGTCGAAGTCAACGACGAAGGCAAAGAAGCCCTGACGATGTTCAAGGTGCTGCGCCGCTTCGGTGATTTCGCCACCATGGTCGAGGCCAAGCCGGTTACCGGTCGCACCCACCAGATTCGCGTGCACACCTTGCATGCTGGCCATTGCATTGCGGGTGACAGCAAGTATGGCGATGAGGATTTCACCAAGGAAATCCGCGATCTGGGCGGCAAGCGCCTGTTCCTCCACGCGTACATGCTGACCGTGCCGCTGCCCGATGGCGGCAAGCTGACCTTACAGGCGCCGGTCGATGAAATGTGGGCCAAGACCGTGGAGCGATTGAGTGCGCCCATCTGATTACAAACTGCTGATTTTCGATTGGGACGGCACGCTGGCCGACTCCATTCATCGGATCGTTGAGGCGATGCATTCGGCGTCGGGGCGCTCCGGTTTCGAGTTGCGCGATGATTTCGCCGTCAAAGGCATCATCGGTTTGGGCTTGCCCGAGGCGATCCGCACCCTGTATCCGGAAATCAGTGACGCTGAAATGACCCTGTTCCGCGAGTACTACGCCGATCACTACATCGCCGCTGAAGCTGTGCCTTCGCCGTTGTTCGAGGGTGTCGTCGAGTCGATGGCGTCCTTTCGCGAGCAGGGTTATCACTTGGCTGTCGCGACCGGCAAGAATCGTCGCGGGCTGGATCGGGTGCTCAAAGCCAATGGCTGGGAAGATTATTTCGACATCACCCGTGCCGCCGATGAAACTGCCAGCAAGCCGCACCCTCTGATGCTGGAGCAGATCCTCGCTCATTGTGGTGTGCGTGCGGAGCAGGCGCTGATGGTCGGCGATTCGTCCTTCGATCTACTGATGGCGCGCAACGCGGGGATGGACTCGGTGGCGGTCAGTTATGGCGCGCAATCGATCGCGTCGCTGCAACAGTTCGAGCCGCGCCTGTCGATCGACCGTTTTTCCGAATTGCATGCCTGGCTGGGGCAGCGGGCTTAATACGTTTTTGCTGGGGTGAATGGCATGACCGATGAATGGAAGGCACCGGCCAAGGCAAGTGCCGACGACGGTGACCAGAAAAGCTGGAAACTGTTGGAAAAAACGCTGCTCGCCGGCGTGCAGGAACAGCGCCGTTCGCGCCGCTGGGGCATCTTCTTCAAGCTGCTGACCTTTGTTTATCTGTTTGTTGCGCTGATCCTGTTCACGCCGCTGATGGACATGGAAAAGAGCGCCACCCGCAGTGACAACTACACCGCGTTGATCGATGTCACCGGGGTGATCGCCGACAAGGAGCCGGCCAGCGCCGATAATATTGTCGGCAGTCTGCGTGCTGCGTTCGAGGACAAGAAGGTCAAGGGCGTGATTCTGCGGATCAACAGCCCTGGCGGCAGTCCGGTGCAGTCGGGTTATGTCTATGACGAAATCAAGCGCCTGCGCGCCCTGCATCCGGATACCAAGCTGTATGCGGTGATTTCCGATCTCGGTGCCTCCGGTGCCTATTACATCGCCAGTGCGGCGGATCAGATCTATGCCGACAAGGCGAGTCTGGTCGGTTCGATTGGTGTGACGGCGGCCGGTTACGGTTTTGTCGGCACCATGGAGAAGCTGGGTGTCGAGCGTCGTACGTACACCTCGGGCGAGCACAAGTCGTTCCTCGACCCATTCCAGCCGCAGAAGCCTGAAGAAACAGCGTTCTGGCAGACGGTGCTGGATACCACGCACAAACAGTTCATCAACAGCGTCAAGCAGGGGCGTGGCGATCGTCTGAAAGACAAGGATCATCCAGAGCTGTTCTCCGGATTGGTCTGGTCCGGAGAGCAGGCGTTGCCGCTGGGCTTGATCGATGGTCTGGGCAATGCCAGCTCGGTGGCGCGCGATGTGATCGGCGAGAAGGAGCTGGTGGACTTCACCGTTCAGGAATCGCCGTTTGATCGCTTCTCGAAGAAGCTGGGTGCCAGTGTCGCTGAGCAGTTGGCGATGTGGATGGGTTTCCACGGGCCTTCGTTGCGCTAACGAACTGCTGCAAAAAAACCGGCCTTGATGGCCGGTTTTTTGTGGGTCAGGGAATCTGCACGCCTTCAGCGAGCAACATGTCGATCAGGCGAATCAGTGGCAGGCCAATCAGGCTGGTGGCATCAGGGCCTTCGGTGGATTGGAACAGGCTCACGCCGAGACTTTCAGCTTTGAAGCTGCCAGCGCAGTCGTAAGGCTGCTCGATGCGCAAGTAACGTTCGATGCTTGCCTGATCCAGTGTGCGCATGTGAACCGTGAACGGCACGCAATCGACTTGGCACTGACCGGTCTGGCTGTTGAGCAGTGCCAGGCCGGTCAGGAAACTCACGCTGGCGCCACTGGCTGCCATCAGTTGCTCGCGAGCCTTCTCGAAGGTGTGCGGCTTGCCGATGATCTGATCGCCGAGTACAGCAACCTGGTCTGAGCCGATGATCAGGTGGGCGGGATGGCTGTCGGCCAGTGCCCGGGCTTTTTGCTCGGCAAGGCGTTTGACCAGTTCGATGGCTGACTCGCCCGGGCGATGACTTTCATCGATGTCCGGTGAGCTGCAGACGAACGGTAGGTGCAGGCGGGCGAGCAATTCCCGACGATAGGTCGAGCTTGAAGCGAGTAATAAAGGCAACATTCGCGTCTCCTGAGGCAGGTGCAGATTCTAGCGGAGGCACGCAAGTGACGGACAGGGCACAATTTCCTTTGACATGGGTGGGTGCATCCCTATAATGCTGCGCCTATGTTGAATGACCCGATTCCACCTCACGTTGACCCGCGCAAATTGGCTGACCGTGGCACCACCCTTCAAGGTGAACTGCTGCTGGCCGATTTGAAGAGACTCTGCGACCCGCTTTCCGACGATGTCGGTACGGTGCAGGCGAAATTCGTTTTTGAACGAGATGAACGTAAATCTGTGGTAATCCACAGCTTTATCGACACCGAAGTCAAAATGGTTTGCCAGCGTTGTCTTGAGCTGGTCACCCTGCCGATCCACAGCGAATGCAGTTACGCTGTAGTGAAGGAGGGTGCGAATACCCAGTCGTTGCCGAAAGGTTATGACGTGCTGGAACTGGGCGAAGATCCATTGGATCTGCAGTCACTGGTCGAGGAGGAGCTTCTGCTTGCCTTGCCTATTGTGCCTGCTCATCATCCGGAAGAATGCCAGCAGCCGGCGGGTCTCGATGAGCCCGAACCGAGCGAGGACGAGTCAACGCGGTCCAACCCGTTCAGTGTATTGGCGCAGTTAAAGCGTGACCCAAACGTTTAGGAGTTAATCAATTATGGCTGTTCAGCAGAACAAAAAATCCCGCTCTGCCCGTGACATGCGCCGTTCGCACGACGCTCTCGAGGCTAGCACTCTGTCTGTAGAAAAAACCACTGGTGAAGTTCACCTGCGTCACCACGTATCGCCAGAAGGCGTATACCGTGGCCGTAAAGTGATCGACAAGGGCGCTGACGAGTAATCACTTGTCCGCTCAAGTCATCGCGATTGACGCAATGGGCGGGGACTTCGGTCCCCGCAGCATTGTCCAGGCCAGTCTCGCTTGCCTGTCTGCTACACCCTCGCTGCACCTGACCCTCGTCGGTCAACCCTCCCTTCTTGAAGAATTGATCCACGGCCAATCGGCTGCCGATCGCGCGCGCCTGACGATTGTCGGTGCCAGCGAAGTCATCACCATGGATGAAAAACCGACCCAGGCCCTGCGTGGCAAGCCGGACTCGTCAATGCGTATTGCCCTGGAACTGGTGCGCGATGGCAAGGCTCAGGCCTGCGTCAGTGCCGGCAATACCGGTGCGTTGATGGCGTTGTCGCGATTCGTGTTGAAAACCTTGCCGGGTATTGATCGTCCGGCGATGGTGGCGGCGATTCCGACGCAGAAGGGTTTTTGCCAGTTGCTCGATCTGGGCGCCAACGTCGATTGCAGTGCCGAGCATCTGCTGCAGTTTGCAGTGATGGGGTCGGTGGCGGCGCAAACGCTGGGCATCAATCGTCCGCGCGTGGCGTTGCTGAATATCGGCACCGAAGACATCAAGGGCAATCAACAGGTCAAGCTGGCGGCGACGCTGCTGCAGGCTGCTCGCGGCATCAACTACATCGGCTTCATTGAAGGCGACGGGTTGTATCGTGGTGAGGCGGATGTGGTGGTTTGCGACGGTTTTGTCGGCAACATCCTGCTCAAGTCCAGCGAAGGCCTGGCGACGATGATTGCTGCACGCATTGAAGCGCTGTTCAAAAAGAATCTGGCCTCGCGCGCCATCGGTGCCTTGGCGCTGCCGTTGATGAAGCGGTTGCAGGCAGATCTGGCGCCGGCGCGACATAACGGCGCAAGCTTTCTGGGTTTGCAGGGGATCGTGGTGAAAAGTCACGGTTCGGCCGGGGTGCAGGGCTTCCAGAGTGCGATTCAACGCGCGCTGATCGAGATCCAGGAGAACTTGCCTGAGCGCCTTCACGGCCGTCTGGAGGATCTGTTGTCTTAGGCGTTTTCGTCGGACAATGCTTAAATGTGACCGCCCGGTTCAAAGGGCCATCCAAACTGTCAGTTTCTTGCGTCCCTCAGCGGGGCGTCATTTTTCGACGACAAGATCATTAGGGGCTTGTTACATGTCTGCTTCCCTCGCATTCGTCTTTCCAGGACAGGGTTCGCAGTCCCTCGGCATGCTGGCCGAGCTGGGCGCGGAATATCCGTTGATCCTCGAAACATTCAAAGAAGCCTCTGAGGCTCTGGGCTATGACCTTTGGGCGCTGACCCAGCAAGGTCCGGAAGAGCTGCTCAATCAAACCGACAAAACCCAACCGGCCATTCTGACCGCTTCGATCGCCCTGTGGCGTCTGTGGCTGGCGGAAGGTGGCGCGCGTCCGGCCTTTGTTGCCGGTCACAGCCTTGGTGAATACAGCGCGCTGGTTGCCGCTGGCAGCCTGACACTGGCTGACGCGGTGAAGCTCGTTGAGCGCCGTGGTCAACTGATGCAGGAAGCGGTTCCGGCCGGGCAGGGTGGCATGGCTGCCATTCTCGGTCTGGAAGATGCTGACGTGCTGGCTGCCTGCGCAGAAGCTGCGCAAGGTGAAGTGGTCAGTGCGGTCAACTTCAATTCGCCGGGCCAAGTGGTCATCGCCGGCGCCAAAGCTGCCGTTGAACGCGCCATCGAAGGCTGCAAGGCTCGTGGCGCCAAGCGTGCCATGCCACTGCCAGTGAGCGTGCCGTCGCACTGCGAGCTGATGCGCCCGGCTGCCGAGCGTTTTGCCGAATCCATCGCCGCCATCGACTGGCAGGCGCCGCAGATCCCAGTGGTACAGAACGTCAGCGCACAAGTGCCGGCCGATCTGGAAACCCTCAAACGTGATCTGCTCGAACAACTGTACAAGCCAGTACGCTGGGTCGAGTCGGTACAGACTCTGGCCGCCAAAGGCGCGACCAATCTGGTCGAATGCGGCCCGGGCAAAGTGCTGGCCGGTCTGAACAAACGTTGCGCCGAAGGCGTGGCGACTTCCAACCTCAATACCCCAGACGCTTTCGCTGCCGCTCGCGCAGCACAAGCCTGAATCAGGAGAAACTTGCATGAGTCTGCAAGGTAAAGTTGCACTGGTCACCGGTGCAAGCCGCGGCATTGGCCAGGCCATTGCGCTGGAACTGGGTCGTCAGGGCGCCATTGTTGTTGGCACCGCGACCTCCGCTTCGGGCGCCGAGCGCATTGCCGCGACCCTGAAGGAAAACGGTATTCAGGGCACTGGCCTTGAGCTGAACGTAACCAGCGATGAATCGGTCAGCGCTGTGCTGGCAAGCATTCAGGAGCAGTTCGGTGCGCCAGTGGCGATCCTGGTCAATAATGCCGGTATCACCCGCGATAACCTGATGATGCGCATGAAAGACGATGAGTGGTACGACGTGATCGATACCAACCTGAACAGTCTATTCCGCCTGTCCAAGGGCGTTCTGCGCGGCATGACCAAGGCTCGCTGGGGTCGAATTATCAGTATTGGCTCGGTAGTGGGTGCCATGGGCAACGCTGGCCAAGTAAACTATGCAGCCGCCAAGGCCGGTCTGGAAGGTTTCAGCCGTGCAATGGCGCGTGAAGTCGGTTCGCGTTCGATTACGGTCAACTCGGTAACCCCAGGGTTTATCGACACCGATATGACCCGCGAACTGCCTGAAGCACAGCGTGAAGCCTTGCAGACGCAGATTCCGCTGGGTCGTCTGGGACAAGCTCAAGAGATCGCGTCCGTGGTCGCTTTTCTTGCATCCGACGGTGCGGCATACGTCACTGGGGCTACAATCCCGGTGAACGGTGGGATGTACATGTAAGTAAAATGTGACGGATTGCTTCAAAAAAATGTCATACGAGCTGTCTAAAATCCGTTATAAAGCTGCAATCTATTTATAGGCAGAGGGTCGCAGGGTTTGAGGAGTGAAGCTTTCAGTTGAAAAGCTGAAAAGTCTTTCTATACACTTACCCACTGGCCAGCTGCCTGAATTTGTCCATTAGGAGTGAAAACAAGGTATGAGCACCATCGAAGAGCGCGTCAAGAAAATCGTTGCCGAGCAACTGGGTGTTAAAGAAGAAGAAGTGGTTAACACCGCTTCCTTCGTAGAAGACCTGGGTGCCGACTCCCTTGACACCGTTGAGCTGGTGATGGCTCTGGAAGAGGAATTCGAGACCGAAATCCCTGACGAAGAAGCTGAAAAGATCACTACTGTACAAGCTGCAATCGACTACGTTACTAGCCACCAGGCGTAATAGTTTGTAATCGTTGTTTGCTGTCATGGAAAAACCGCACTGCCATCATGGCGTGCGGTTTTTTCTTTAGGCCTGATGCAAAGTCGTCGTCATTTGAAAAAGGAGAGTGCTGTGTCGCGTAGACGCGTCGTAGTCACCGGTATGGGTATGTTGTCGCCACTGGGCACGGATGTGCCGAGCAGTTGGCAGGGCATTCTGGCTGGCCGCAGTGGCATTGGTCTGATCGAACACACCGACCTTTCTGCCTATTCCACCCGCTTTGGCGGCTCGGTAAAGGGTTTCAATGTCGAGGAATACCTGTCGGTCAAGGAAGCGCGCAAGCTCGACCTGTTCATTCAGTACGGCCTCGCCGCAGGCTTTCAAGCCGTGCGCAATGCCGGTCTGGAAGTCACTGACGCCAACCGTGAACGCATTGGCGTGGCCATGGGTTCAGGCATTGGCGGTCTGACCAACATCGAAGAAACCAGCCGTACTCTGCATGAGACGGGCCCGCGTCGAATCTCGCCATTCTTCGTGCCAGGCTCGATCATCAATATGATTTCCGGTTTCCTGTCCATCCATCTGGGCGCACAGGGACCTAACTACGCCATCGCCACAGCGTGCACCACCGGTACGCACTGCATCGGCATGGCGGCGCGCAACATCATGTACGACGAAGCCGACGTGATGATTGCCGGCGGTGCCGAAATGGCCGCGTGCGGTCTGGGCATGGGCGGCTTCGGCGCGTCCCGTGCGCTGTCGACCCGCAACGACGAACCAACCCGCGCCAGCCGTCCATGGGACAAGGGCCGCGATGGCTTCGTCCTGTCCGACGGTGCCGGTGCTCTGGTGCTCGAAGAACTGGAGCACGCCAAGGCACGTGGCGCGACCATCTACGCCGAGCTGATCGGCTTTGGTACCAGCGGCGATGCGTTCCACATGACCTCGCCACCGGCCGACGGCGCCGGTGCAGCACGCTGCATCACCAACGCGTTGCGCGATGCCAAAATCAACATCGATCAAGTGCAATACATCAACGCTCACGGCACATCGACACCGGCCGGCGACCTCGCCGAAGCCAATGCGATCAAGTCCGTGTTCGGCGATCACGCCTACAACCTGGCGGTCAGCTCGACCAAGTCGATGACCGGTCACCTGTTGGGTGCCGCGGGCGCGGTCGAAGCGATCTTCAGCGTACTGGCAATCAACAGCCAGGTAGCGCCGCCAACCATCAACCTCGATGAGCCGGACGAAGGCTGCGATCTCGACTTCGTGCCGCACACCGCGCGCAACATGGACATCGATGTCGTGCTGTCCAACTCCTTCGGTTTTGGCGGCACCAACGGCACACTGGCGTTCCGTCGGTTCGCAGGCTGATGGACTGCTGGGTCGACGGTCAACCGGCTGACAGTCTGTCGCTGAAAGATCGCGGCCTGGCTTACGGCGACGGTCTGTTCGAGACCCTCGCTGTGCGCAACGGTCAGCCAATCCTGCTGGATCGGCACCTGACGCGCCTGGCCGATGGCTGCGCGCGTCTGGCCATCGCGGCGGATATCGAGCTGGTTCGCCAAGAGCTGCTGAGCTACGCGGCAGCGCTGGGCGAGGGCGTGCTCAAGCTCATCCTCACCCGTGGCGACGGCTTGCGCGGTTATGCGCCCGACCCTACGGCGCCGGGCCGACGCATTCTGCAAGGCAATCCACCGGCGGCTTATCCTGCTGTTCATGCAGACCACGGCGTTCGCCTGTTCCCGTGCAGCACGCGCCTGGCCAAACAGCCGTTACTCGCCGGACTCAAACACCTCAATCGCCTTGAACAGGTGCTCGCCCGCGCCGAATGGCAGGACAGCGATCACGCCGAAGGCTTGATGCTCGATCAGGCCGGTCGAGTGATTGAGGGCGTGTTCAGCAATGTATTTCTGGTGCGCGACGGTGTATTGATCACCCCGGACTTGAAGCGCTGCGGCGTGGCCGGCGTGATGCGCGCCGAAATATTGTTTCAGGCCGAGTCATTGGCCATCCCCACACAAATCGCCGACATCAGCCTCGAACAGCTGCAATGGGCCGACGAAGTCTTTCTCTGCAATAGCGTTTATGGCGTCTGGCCGGTACGCGCCTACGCTGCACTGAGCTGGCCGGTTGGCCCGCTCACCCGTAAACTGCAAACCATTGCCCGCGCCCTACTGGATGCCTGATTAGTGAGACGTAAACTTTTGCTGCTGCTGGAAACCGGACTGGTTCTGGCAGGGCTGTTGCTGGGCGCCAGCGCCTGGAAGATTCACTCCGCACTGGAACAGCCTCTGAACATCACGCAGGAAGAATTGCTGGATGTGAAGAAAGGCTCGACACCGACCCGTACTTTCCTTGCACTCGAAACCGATGGCGTCATCAAGGACGCGTTCTGGCTGCGGGTCTATTGGCGCTTCAACCTCGCCGGGACACCGATCCACAGCGGCGAATACCGCATGCAACCGGGCATGACCGTCAACGGTCTGATCGACTTGTGGAAGCGGGGCGACGTGCTTCAGTACAGCCTGACCCTGGTCGAAGGCTGGAATTTCCATCAAGTGCGCGCCGCATTGGCCAAAGACGAGAAGATCGAACAGACCCTCAACGGTTTGAGCGACAGCGACGTCATGGCGAAGATCGGCCACAAGGGTTTGTTCCCGGAAGGACGTTTCTTCCCTGATACCTATCGCTTCGTGCGCGGCATGTCCGATGCCGAGCTGCTGAAGAAAGCTTTTGAGCGTCTCGACGAAGTGCTGGCCAGTGAATGGGAAAAACGTTCAGCCGATGCACCGTACTCCGAACCCTATCAAGCGCTGATCATGGCGTCGCTGGTCGAGAAAGAGACCGGCGTGCCGCAGGAGCGCGGGCAGATTGCCGGCGTCTTCGTGCGGCGAATGGCGCTGGGCATGCAATTGCAGACCGATCCGACCGTCATTTATGGCTTGGGTGATCGCTACACCGGCAAGCTGACCCGCGCGCATCTGAAAGAGCCGACGGCGTACAACACGTACGTGATTCCCGGGCTGCCACCGACACCGATTGCGATGGTCGGCCGTGAAGCGATTCACGCTGCGTTGAACCCGGTCGAAGGGACGAGTTTGTACTTCGTGGCCCGTGGCGACGGCAGTCATGTGTTCTCTGACGATCTGGATGCGCACAACAATGCGGTGCGCGAGTATCAGCTCAAGCGTCGCGCGGATTACCGTTCCAGCCCGGCGCCGGCGGTAACACCTGAAGCGGCGCCGGCTGCGCAAGATGCGATTCCTGCAGCATCACCGGACACAGCGCCGGAAGCGTTGCCGCCAGTTCCCGCCGAGGAACCCGCGCCAGCCCCGGCTGCGGAAAATTCCGCACCACAAAACGCGCAATGACTGTGATTAAGGACTGCCTGTGACTGGCTTGTTTATTACCCTCGAAGGCCCGGAAGGGGCCGGCAAAAGTACCAACCGCGAATACCTCGCCGAGCGCCTGCGCGCCGCCGGTATCGAAGTGGTGCTGACCCGCGAGCCGGGCGGTACGCCACTGGCCGAGCGGATCCGCGACGTGCTGCTGGCCCCGGCCGACGAAGTCATGAACCCGGATGCCGAGCTGTTGCTGGTATTCGCTGCACGCGCCCAGCATTTGGCCGAAGTGATTCGCCCGGCATTGGCCCGTGGCGCGGTGGTGCTGTGTGACCGCTTCACTGATTCGACCTATGCCTATCAGGGCGGCGGTCGCGGTTTGTCGCTGGAACGCATCGCCACGCTGGAAACTTTCGTACAGGGTGATCTGCGTCCGGATCTGACACTGATTTTCGATCTGCCAGTGGAAATCGGTTTGGCCCGCGCCAGTGCCCGGGGTCGGCTGGATCGTTTCGAACTCGAAGGCCGGGCGTTTTTCGAAGCGGTGCGCAATGCGTTTCTCAAGCGCGCTGAAGCCGATCCTTCGCGCTATGTGCGCATTGATGCCGGTCAGCCCTTGGCCAAGGTTCAGCAATCGCTGGATACCCTGATTCCGAACTTGCTGGAGCTGGCCCGTGGCTGAGGCCTATCCGTGGCAAGACAGCCTCTGGCAGCAACTGGCCGGGCGCAAGCAGCACGCGCACGCCTATCTGCTGCATGGCCCGGCCGGCATCGGCAAGCGCGCCTTGGCTGAGCGTCTGATGGCGAGTCTGTTGTGCCAGCGTCCGACGCCAGAAGCGTGCGGCGAGTGCAAATCCTGCCTGCTGCTCAAGGCCGGCAGTCACCCGGATAACTACATCCTCGAACCGGAAGAAGCCGACAAGGCCATCAAGGTCGATCAGGTGCGTGATCTGGTCAGTTTCGTGGTGCAGACCGCGCAACTGGGCGGGCGCAAAGTGGTGCTGATCGAGCCGGTCGAGGCGATGAACATCAACGCCGCCAACGCCTTGCTGAAAAGCCTTGAAGAGCCGTCCGGCGATACGGTTTTGCTGTTGGTCAGCCATCAGACCAGCCGTTTGCTGCCGACGATCAAGAGCCGCTGCGTGCAGCAGGCCTGTCCATTGCCGGGCGAGGCGATGAGCCTGCAGTGGCTGGCTCAGGCGCTGCCGGACTGTTCCGAAGAAGATCGCGTCGAATTGCTGACGCTGGCCGCCGGTTCACCGTTGATGGCGGTGAGTCTGCAGTCCCAGGGCGTGCGTGAACAGCGTGCGCAAGTGGTCGAAGGCGTGAAGAAGTTGCTCAAGCAGCAGCAATCGCCGACGCAACTGGCTGAGGAATGGAAAACTATTCCTATGCTGCGTCTGTTCGACTGGTTCTGCGATTGGTCGAGCCTGATCCTGCGCTACCAACTGACCCAAGATGAAGCCGGCCTCGGTCTGACCGACATGCGCAAAGTGGTGCAGTATCTGGCGCAGAAGAGCGCCCAAGGCAAAGTCCTCGACATTCAGGACTGGATTCTCGCTCAGCGGCAGAAAGTCATGAGCAAAGCCAACCTCAATCCGGCGTTGCTGCTGGAAGCGCTGTTGGTGCAATGGGCGAGTTTGCCTGGCCAAAGATAAGAATGTGTACCTAGACTCTGAAGATCAGCAGTGGAGGTCAACATGAATGAACCCTTAAGCCCGGGGCCGCGCAACGGCATTCTGTCCCTGACCATCAAGGACAAGTCGGTGCTGTATGCCGCTTACATGCCGTTCATCAAGAACGGCGGCCTGTTCATCCCGACCAACAAGAGCTACAAGTTGGGCGACGAGGTGTTCATGCTGCTGCACTTGATGGACGAAGCGGAGAAGATTCCGGTCGCCGGCAAAGTCACCTGGATTACCCCCAAAGGTGCGCAAGGCAACCGCGCCGCCGGTGTCGGCGTGCAGTTCAACGACGGCGACAACACTGCGCGCAGTCGCATCGAAACCCATCTGGCCGGAGCGCTTAAGTCCGACCGTCCCACTCATACGATGTAAGTAGCCGTATTTTTTATGCTCGTAGATTCCCATTGTCACCTTGATCGCCTCGACCTCGCCGCCCATGACGGCTCGCTGGATGCCGCACTCGCTGCTGCACGTGAGCGCGGGGTAGGGCACTTTCTGTGCATCGGCGTGAGTGCCGATAACGCCGCCGACGTCAAAGCCCTGGCTGATCGTTACGACGACGTCGATTGTTCGGTCGGCGTGCATCCGCTCGATGTGCAACCGGGCGCGGCGCCTGCGCTGGATTGGCTGTTGCACGAACTCAATCACCCGAAGGTAGTGGCGATCGGTGAAACCGGTCTGGACTATCACTACGAGCCAGAAGCCGCCGAGCTACAGCAGGAATCTTTCCGACTGCACCTGCAAGCGGCGCAGCAGACTGGCAAACCGGTGATCATCCACACCCGTGGCGCCCGCGCCGATACCCTTGAGCTGTTGCGTGAAGCGGCGTTACCTCAGGCCGGTGTGCTGCATTGCTTCACCGAAGACTGGGACATGGCCAAGGCTGCGCTGGACATGGGCTATTACATTTCCCTGTCGGGGATTGTCACGTTCCGCAATGCCGATGCATTGCGCGATGTCGCGAGCAAGGTGCCGGCGGATCGCCTGCTGGTGGAAACCGATTCGCCATACCTGGCGCCGATTCCTTATCGTGGCAAGCCGAACCTGCCGCAATACGTGCGTGAAGTCGCGGAATTTCTGGCGATGCTGCGCGGTGAAAACTACGAGCGCTTTGCCGAACAGACCACCGAGAACTTCAAGCGTCTGTTTCCGCTGGCGAGTGTTAAATCTGCCCAGTAGCCGTTTGCCAAATCGCAGGCAAAAAAAACCCGGGTTCTGGGGGGTGAATCCGGGTTAAGACCATTAGGAGTAAAACAAAGGCACGCGGTCCGTTGGTACCTTTATCGGCGCGACACTTGGGGGAGATGTCGCCCGACAGTTCAAGTATTGATCAGTCTGGCGTGCAGTCCAGTAAGCCGGTCGGGGTTTTTAAACAAATTTGGAATACGTTTGCTTCAGTTGAGTTCTCATTGCGCCCAAAACGTTCTCAAAACGAACAAGAAACACAGATATGGTCGGATGATCCGTGCATTTTTGCGCAAGTTAGGCATAATACGCGGCTTCGAATTTTGACCCTTCAGACCTTTTCTTATGCACAAAGAACCTCGTAAGGTCCGTGAGTTTCGTCGCCGCGAGCAAGAAATTCTCGATACCGCGCTCAAGCTGTTCCTCGACCAAGGTGAAGACAGTGTCACCGTCGAGATGATTGCTGATGCCGTGGGTATCGGCAAAGGCACGATCTACAAACACTTCAAATCCAAGGCCGAGATCTATCTGCGCCTGATGCTCGATTACGAGCGGGATTTGAACGAGCTGCTGCATTCGGCCGATGTCGACAAGGACAAGGAAGCGCTGTCCCGCGCCTACTTCGAATTCCGCATGCGCGACCCGCAGCGCTATCGCTTGTTCGACCGCCTCGAAGAGAAGGTGGTCAAGGGCAATCAGGTCCCGGAAATGGTCGAGGAGCTGCACAAGATCCGTGCCTCGAACTTCGAACGCCTGACCTTGTTGATCAAGGGCCGCATCAGCGAAGGCAAGCTCGAAGACGTGCCGCCGTATTTCCATTACTGCGCATCCTGGGCGTTGGTGCACGGCGCTGTTGCGCTGTATCACTCGCCGTTCTGGAGCAATGTGCTGGAAGATCAGGAAGGTTTCTTCCAGTTCCTGATGGACATCGGCGTGCGCATGGGCAACAAGCGCAAGCGCGATCCGGAAACCCCAAGCAGCTGAACCATTCAGCCGCCTTATTGCGCCATGATTTCGCTACATGACGCAGTACCGCAGGAATATACTCAGGCATAGGGCTTGCTAAAACTTGATTTGTGAGTCAAGTTTTAGCGGCTCGAAATTCTTTCGCCGGAGTGATCATGATCGTTGACCGTCAAGGCAGGCGTTTTCGCAATTTGCGCATCAGCCTGACCTCAGCCTGCAATTACGCGTGTACCTACTGCGTGCCCAACGGCAAGCGGTTGGTGGCTGCGCAGGATGAACTGTCGGCCGAAGCCATGGCGCGTGGCGTGGCGTATCTGATCGAAGCCGCCGGCATCGAACGACTGCGCATCACGGGTGGCGAGCCGCTGGTCAGTCCTAAGCTCGAATCGTTCATGACTGCCGTCGGCAAGATGGGCCTGGAAGACATTAGCCTGACGACCAACGGCCAACTCCTCGCGAAAAAACTCCCGCTGCTGGTCGATGCCGGCCTGCGTCGGATCAACGTGTCTCTTGATACCCTTGATGCCAGTGCTTTCCGCAGCATCGCCCGTGGCGGTGATCTGGCCACCGTGCTCGATGGCATGGACCAAGCCGCAGCGGCGGGGATGAAGATCAAGGTCAATATGGTGCCGTTGCGCGGGCAGAATCTTGATCAAGTGATGCCGCTGCTGGATTACTGCCTGGAGCGCGGATACGAACTGCGCTTCATCGAGTTGATGCGCATGGGTCATCTGGCCAAGGACAACAATGCCTTCCTGCAACAGTTCGTCAGCCTGCAGCAGTTGCTGGAGCTGATTGGCGAGCGCTACGAATATGCGCAGACCGATGCGCCCGTGGACGCTACCGCCGTGCGCTACGCGATTCCGGGAATGGGCAACTTCGGCGTGATCGCCAATGAAAGCGTGCCGTTTTGCCGGACGTGCTCGCGCCTGCGCTTGTCGTCGACCGGTTGGCTGCACGGTTGCCTGTCGTCGAGCAACCGCCACTATGTCGGTGATCTCCTCGACAAGCCGCGCCATGAGGCGTTGCCGGCGCTCCAGCGTTTGTTGGTCAAGGCGTTGGGGGACAAGCAGGAAGTGGCATTTTCGGGCGGTGCCACCGTCATGAAGATCATCGGCGGCTGAAAAACCGCTTTCGCGAGCAGGCTCGCTCCCACCTTGGAATGCATCCCCCTGTGGGAGCGAGCCTGCTCGCGAATACGATTTAACCAACAACGAAAAAACAGAGCTGGCGCAAAAGCTGCATCCCATGGCCATTCGCCGGTTTTCCGTCACCGGCCTCTGGAGGAATAGGATGCGTAGCCTGGTTTTGCTGCTGGCCGTTTTGGCGCTTGGCGGCTGTATGACTGTCAGCGATATGGCCGAAGGCACTCGCTATCAAATGAGCGATGCAGGGCTGCTGGATCACAGCGACAGCCGTCGCGTAAACAATTTCCGCATTCAGCCGGACTCGTTCATCTACATCGCCCAAGGCGCGTTCGCACCGCCGGGCGGTTCTTACCCGCGCCCTAACGTCGTCGCCGAAGAAGCCTTCAAAGGGTTCGTCGAATACTTCCCGATGGTCCGCCGCGCCCGTGCGCCGGAAGGCCTCGATCAAGCGATGGGCGAAGCTCGCGACGCCGGCGCGCACTATCTGCTCTACACCCGTTTCGCCAAGGCTGACGACCGCATCGGCAACTCCGATGAGTGGCTCGATCAAGAAGCCGTGGATCGCCTCGGCATCGACGGCGGCGTGATTCAGATCATGTTGATCGAGACCAACACCCAATATTTGATTGATACTGCACGCATCAAGAGTCGTGGCGGTTTACTGACGTTCCACGACAGCAAGCCAGAAGACCTGATCGGCCCGCCGCTGGCACAGTACGCGCGCAGCCTGTTGGGAGTCGGCGACCAATAATTCAAAGGAGAACACCATGAGTGGCCCGCAAAAAGCCAATGACCTGTTGGGACAGATCCCCAAAACCAAAGGCTTGCCGCCGGTGCACTTGTGGAACCCAGACTTCTGCGGCGACATCGACATGCGCATCGCCCGCGACGGCACCTGGTATTACCTGGGCACACCGATCGGGCGCAAGCCGATGGTCAAATTGTTCTCGACGATCATCCGCCGCGATGGCGATGATTATTTCCTGATCACCCCGGTCGAGAAGGTCGGGATCAAGGTCGACGATGCGCCGTTTGTGGCGATTGCCGTTGAGGTTGAAGGTGAAGGGGAGGCGCAGTTGTTGCGCTTCACCACCAACGTTGAAGAAACCGCTGAGGCTGGATCTGAGCATCCGATCCGCGTCGAGATCGATCCGCAAACGCAAGAGCCCGCGCCTTACGTGCATGTGCGCACCAACCTTGAAGCGTTGATCCACCGCAATGTGTTCTACCAACTGGTGGAACTGGCGGTGAGCCGTGAGATCGATGGCCAGCGCTGGTTGGGCGTTTGGAGCGGCGGCGAGTTCTTTCGCATCGGCCTCGAACCCTGATTAATACCCATCCCTGAGTGTGGGAGCGAGCCTGCTCGCGAAAGCGGTCTGTCAGTCGATGCTTAGGCTGACTGATCCACCGCTTTCGCGGGCAGGCTCGCTCCCACATTGGTTGTGTGGATCACCTGAAATTCCCGATTGACTGTTATTCGTATGATGATTAGCTTGATCACCCATCGCGATCCGCTTTGAGGTGTCCATGTCCAGCAGCTTTCACGCATCCACCGTCGACTGGCTGGGCAGCTGGATCGCCGCTGGCCAGGTCAAACCGGGGCAGACCATCAAGGTCGAGGCCGATCTGGGCGAACAGCTCGGGGTCAGCCGCACCGTCATCCGCGAAGCGATCAAAACCCTCGTCGCCAAAGGCATGCTCGAAGTCGGGCCGAAAGTTGGCACCCGCGTATTGCCGGTGCGCCGCTGGAACCTGTTCGATCCGCAAGTCGTCGGTTGGCTGTCGCGTAATGGCTTGCCGGAAAACTTCGTCGATGACCTGCTCGACCTGCGCCGCACCATCGAACCGATGGCCGTGCGCTGGGCGTGCGAGCGGGCCACGCTGGAACAGATCGAGGCGGTGCAACTGGCCTACAACGCCCTTGAGCGCGCGGTGGACTGCGATGCCGATTACAACCGCGCAGACCAGTTCTTCCACGAATGCATTCTCGCCGCCAGCCACAATCAGTTCATCGAACAAATGGTCCCGGCCCTCGGCGCGTTGCTGGCGGTGTCGTTCGAAGTCTCCGCCGCCGACCCCGATGAACTGCGCCGCACATTACCCATCCACAAAGACATGGCTGATGCCATCGCCGCCCGGGATTCCGCGCGGGGCGTATGGGCGTGCATGACCTTGATCGACAACGCCGATCTGGCGATCAAACGTTTTTACCCGAAGGTCATGGCCGACAAAAAAGCCGGTTAATACAAATTTCCCTGTGGGAGCGAGCAGGCTCACTCCCACATTTAAAACAACAAGATCCAAGGAGTTTCCATGACGTGGACCGCCCTGACCCAACACCGCGCCCAACTCGGTGAAGGCCCGTTCTGGGATGCGCCGACCCAGGCGTTGTACTGGGTCGACATTGCCGGCAAACAAGCCTTGCGCCTGATCGGCCAGAATGTGCAGATCTGGCAAATGCCCGAGCACGTTTCCGCGTTCATCCCCTGCAACAGCGGCGACGCGCTGGTGACACTGACTAGCGGCGTCTACCGCCTCGATCTCGACTCGCCCGGCCTCGCACCGCGCCTGACGCTGTTCTGCGTCGCTGACCCGCAGCCCGGCAATCGCCCCAACGAAGCGCGCTGCGATGGCCAAGGTCGGCTGTGGCTCGGCACCATGCAAAACAACATCGGCGAGCAGGGCGAAGATCTGCCGATCACTCGTCGCTCCGGCGGCTTGTTCCGGGTCGATCCGGACAAGCGCGTCACGCCCTTGCTGCGTGGCCTGGGGATTCCCAACACGCTGCTGTGGAGCGATGACGGCGCCACGCTGCTGTTCGGCGACAGCATGGACAGCACACTGCATCGCTACTTCATTCACACCGACGGCAATCTCGATGCCGCACAAGTCTGGTACGGCCCCGACCAGCAGGGCGGCCCGGACGGTTCGGCGATGGACGCCGAAGGCTATGTGTGGAATGCCCGTTGGGACGGCAGTTGCTTGTTGCGCCTGACGCCTGAAGGCAAGGTCGATCGCAAAATCGATCTTCCGGTCAGTCGTCCAACCAGTTGCGTGTTCGGTGGCGATGACCTCAAAACCCTGTTCATCACCAGCGCTCAGAGCCCGCTTAGCCATCCTTTGGACGGTGCTGTGCTGTCGATGCGGGTTGATGTTGCAGGAAAACTCTGTACGCGATTTGCTGGATAGATCCCAAAATATGGGATGCAAAATTATATATTGAGATTATTTGGCGGTCGGGTTTATAGTCGGCTCCAGCAGTAACACGCACTCACACTTAAAAAGAACAAAACAGGTGAAGTGATGCAGCGAATTTCCACCGCACTCTCATGCGGAGTCCGCGTCTCGCAACGGCTCGATGCCGTCAGCGACGCCTGCCTGTTTTGTTCCCCACGCATTCCGAGCCGGACATCGTCAGATGCCCGGTTTTTTTGCGCCGGCGAAACAGGAGTCCTGATCCATGGCTGAGCCTCTTTCCCTGCCGTCGGTGCCCGCACCGCCGAAGGGCGAGCGTCTGAAAAACAAGGTTGTGCTGCTAACCGGCGCCGCGCAAGGCATCGGTGAAGCGATCGTGGCTGCGTTTGCCTCGCAGCAAGCGAAACTGCTGATCAGCGATATTCAGGCCGAAAAGGTTGAGAAGGTTGCCGCCCATTGGCGTGAGCAAGGCTATGACGTGCAGGCGCTCAAGGCCGATGTCTCGCGCCAGCACGATCTGCACGCGATGGCCAGACGCGCCGTTGAGCTGCACGGGCGTATCGATGTGCTGGTCAACTGCGCCGGGGTCAACGTATTCCGCGATCCATTGGAAATGACCGAAGAAGACTGGCATCGCTGCTTCGCCATCGATCTGGATGGCGCCTGGTTCGGCTGCAAAGCCGTGCTGCCGCAGATGATCGAGCAGGGCGTCGGCAGCATCATCAACATCGCTTCGACCCACTCCAGCCACATCATTCCCGGTTGCTTCCCGTACCCGGTGGCCAAACACGGTTTGCTTGGTCTGACTCGCGCCCTCGGCATCGAGTACGCCGCGAAAGGCATTCGCGTCAACGCCATCGCGCCGGGATACATCGAAACGCAATTGAACGTCGACTACTGGAACGGTTTCGCCGACCCGCACGCCGAGCGTCAGCGCGCCTTCGATCTGCACCCGCCGAAACGCATCGGCCAGCCGCTGGAAGTGGCGATGACTGCGGTGTTTCTGGCCAGTGATGAAGCACCGTTTATCAACGCGTCATGCATCACCATCGATGGTGGCCGCTCGGTGATGTACCACGACTGAGCGCTGCAGCTTTCACGCGGATAGATCCGGGTGAAATCCAATCATCATACGATATGACTATTTTCAACAGGCTTTGCAGGAACACGCTTTAACGCTTTTCAAACATTGCTCAAAAAAAATAACAAGGAGTCAGCTTATGAAACGTCGTTTCGGGATTCGTACCCTGTGCACTACCGCCCTGGCGGTCACTGCGTTCAGCCTGAGCAGTTCGCTGCTCGCTGCCGACACCGTGAAAATCGGTTTTCTGGTCAAGCAGGCTGAAGAGCCATGGTTCCAGACCGAGTGGGCCTTCGCCGAGAAAGCCGCCAAGGACAAGGGCTTCGAACTGATCAAGATCGCTGTGCCGGACGGTGAGAAAACCCTCTCGGCCATCGACAGCCTTGCCGCCAACGGCGCCAAGGGTTTTGTGATTTGCCCGCCGGACGTCTCGCTCGGCCCGGCGATCATGGCCAAAGCCAAACTCAATGACCTCAAAGTGATTGCCGTCGATGACCGTTTCGTCGACGCCAACGGCAAGTTCATGGAAGACGTGCCGTACCTCGGCATGGCCGCTTTCGAAGTTGGCCAGAAGCAGGGCAACGCGATGGTCGCCGAAGCGAAAAAGCGTAACTGGGACTGGAAAGACACCTACGCGGTGGTCAACACCTACAACGAACTCGACACCGGCAAGAAGCGCACTGACGGCTCGGTGAAATCCCTCGAAGACGCTGGGATGCCGAAAGATCACATCCTCTTCGCCGCACTGAAAACCCTCGACGTACCGGGCAGCATGGACGCCACGAACTCGGCGTTGGTGAAACTGCCAAGCGCGGCGAAAAACCTGATCATCGGCGGCATGAACGACAACACCGTGCTTGGCGGCGTGCGCGCCACCGAAGCCGCCGGTTTTGCCGCGACCAACGTGATCGGCATCGGCATCAATGGCACCGACGCCATCGGCGAACTGAAAAAGCCTAACAGCGGCTTCTTCGGCTCGATGCTGCCAAGTCCGCACATCGAAGGCTACAAGACCGCCGAGATGATGTACGAGTGGGTCACCACCGGCAAAGAACCGCCGAAGTACACCGCGATGGACGACGTCACCCTGATCACCCGCGAAAACTTCAAGCAAGAGCTGGAAAAAATCGGCTTGTGGAACTGATGCAGCGACGGCCCGGGCAGCCGGGCCGTTTTTCGGTGTGAAGAGGTGGCTTTATGCACGCGCAAGTACAGACACAACAACACAGCTCCAGCGGCAGCCTGCGCTTCAACGGGATCGGCAAAACCTTTCCCGGCGTGAAGGCGCTGGACGCCATCAGTTTCGTCGCGCATCCGGGGCAGGTTCACGCCTTGATGGGCGAGAACGGCGCCGGCAAATCGACCCTGCTGAAAATCCTCGGCGGCGCCTACATCCCGAGCAGCGGCGAGTTGCAGATCGGCGAGCAGACCATGGCGTTCAAGTCGACGGCTGACAGCATCGGCAGCGGCGTCGCGGTGATTCACCAGGAGCTGCATCTGGTCCCGGAAATGACCGTCGCCGAAAACCTGTTTCTCGGCCATCTGCCGGCCAGTTTCGGTTTGATCAATCGCAGCACACTGCGTCAGCAAGCGTTGAATTGCCTCAAAGGTCTGGCCGATGAAATCGACCCTCAGACCAAAGTCGGACGCTTGTCGCTCGGCCAGCGGCAATTGGTGGAAATCGCCAAAGCGCTGTCGCGCGGCGCTCACGTCATCGCTTTCGACGAGCCGACCAGCAGTCTTTCGGCGCGCGAGATTGACCGCTTGATGGCGATCATCGGGCGCCTGCGTGACGAGGGCAAAGTGGTGCTCTACGTCTCCCATCGCATGGAAGAAGTGTTCCGCATCTGCGACGCGGTGACGGTGTTCAAGGACGGTCGCTACGTGCGCACCTTCGACGACATGAGCCAGCTGACCCACGATCAACTGGTGACCTGCATGGTCGGTCGCGACATTCAGGACATCTACGATTATCGCCATCGTCCACGCGGCGCCGTGGCGCTGAAGGTCGATGGATTGCTCGGCCCGGGCCTGCGCGAGCCGATCAGTTTCGAAGCGCACAAAGGTGAAATTCTCGGCCTGTTCGGATTGGTTGGGGCAGGGCGCACCGAGCTGTTTCGTCTGCTCAGTGGTTTAGAGCGCAACACCGCCGGACGCCTCGAACTGCGCGGTCATGAGTTGAAATTGCGCTCGCCACGGGATGCGATTGCTGCCGGGATTTTGCTCTGTCCGGAAGATCGCAAGAAGGAAGGCATCATCCCGCTGGCCAGCGTTGCCGAGAACATCAACATCAGTGCGCGTGGCGCGCATTCGAGTCTCGGTTGCCTGATTCGTGGTCTGTGGGAAAAGGGCAACGCCGACAAACAGATCAAAGCGCTGAAAGTGAAAACTCCGCACGCTGGCCAGCAGATCAAATTTCTTTCCGGCGGCAATCAGCAGAAGGCCATTCTCGGCCGTTGGCTGTCGATGCCGATGAAAGTCTTGCTGCTCGACGAGCCGACGCGCGGCATCGACATCGGCGCCAAAGCGGAGATTTACCAGATCATCCACAACCTCGCCGCCGAGGGCATTTCGGTGATCGTGGTGTCCAGCGACCTGATGGAAGTAATGGGCATTTCCGACCGCATTCTGGTGCTCTGCGAAGGCGCCCTGCGCGGCGAAATCAGCCGCGATCAGGCCAATGAATCCAACCTGCTGCAACTGGCTTTGCCGCGCCACCGCGCTGACGGCGTGGCGAACTGAGAGGTGACTATGATGACAACCCAAAACGAAACCCTGCCCAAAGAGCGCAAACCGCTGGACATGCGCCGCTTCCTGGATGACTGGGTCATGCTGCTAGCAGCGATCGGCATTTTCATTGCCTGCACGCTGTTGATCGACAACTTCCTCTCGCCGCTGAACATGCGTGGCCTGGGCTTGGCTATTTCCACCACCGGGATTGCCGCGTGCACGATGTTGTACTGCCTGGCGTCGGGGCACTTCGATTTGTCGGTGGGCTCGGTGATTGCCTGCGCCGGCGTGGTCGCGGCTGTGGTGATGCGCGACACCAACAGCGTGTTTCTCGGTGTCAGTGCGGCGTTGGTGATGGGCCTGATTGTCGGGCTGATCAACGGGATTGTGATCGCCAAGTTGCGGGTCAATGCGTTGATCACGACGTTGGCGACCATGCAGATCGTTCGCGGCCTGGCGTACATTTTTGCCAATGGCAAAGCGGTAGGCGTGTCGCAGGAATCGTTCTTCGTGTTTGGGAACGGCCAGTTGTTTGGCGTGCCGGTGCCGATCCTGATCACGATCGTGTGCTTTCTGTTTTTCGGCTGGCTGCTGAATTACACCACCTACGGGCGCAACACCATGGCCATCGGTGGTAACCAGGAAGCGGCGTTGCTCGCGGGCGTCAACGTTGACCGCACCAAGATCATTATCTTTGCCGTGCACGGCGTGATTGGTGCGCTTGCGGGTGTGATTCTGGCGTCGCGCATGACCTCGGGGCAGCCGATGATTGGCCAGGGTTTTGAGCTGACGGTGATTTCAGCTTGCGTGCTGGGCGGGGTGTCGTTGAGCGGCGGGATCGGCATGATCCGGCATGTGATTGCCGGGGTGTTGATTCTGGCGATTATTGAGAATGCGATGAACCTGAAGAATATCGATACCTTCTACCAGTACGTGATTCGTGGATCGATCCTGTTGCTCGCCGTCGTCATCGACCGCCTCAAACAACGCTAAGATCAAGAGCCCCTCATCGGAACGCCGCCCGCCCAGCCCTCTCCCAGAGGGAGAGGGAGCCGACCGAGTGGTCTTGCGTGATACATCGACCTGAAAGATTGTGTCGATTATGGATTCAGCAAGGCGCTTTCAAGTCGGCGAACCTCCTGAGCATCCCCCATCCAGTCCCCTCTCCCTCCGGGAGAGGGTTAGGGTGAGGGTGCTTTTGACCTTCAACCTTCCGTCACTTCCCCTAAATTTCCCTTGCCCGCCCGAACCCGTTTCGGTTATCACTTTGTACATGATTAGACAGGTACGATTTGACAAGAAACAACGGGTGGTCGACGAGCTCGTCCGGCGCATCGAAAGCGGCCTCATGGAGGACGGCTTTCTGTTGCCCGGCGAACATCAGTTGGCTGAAGAATTCAAGGTCAGCCGGGGCACGCTGCGCGAAGCGCTGGCCGAACTGAAACGGCGCAAATACATCGCCACGCAAAGCGGCGTCGGTTCGATCGTCACCTTCGACGGTGTCGCGCTCGACCAACGCAGCGGCTGGGCGCAAGCCTTGGCTGACAGCGGGGCGATGATTCATACCGAAGTGCTGCGTCTGGAAGCCGTGACCCGGCCCGATCTGCTGTCGCGTTTCGGCACCGACCAATTCATTACCCTCGACCGCCGCCGTCGTTCCAATGAAGGCACGCTGGTCTCCCTCGAACGCTCTTTGATGCCGGCCACCGGCGGCCTGGAAAGCCTGCCGCGTGTCGGTCTGATCGACAATTCCCTGACCATCACCCTGGCCGCCTACGGTTACGTCGGCGAGCGCGGCGATCAATGGATCGGCGCTGAACCGCTGAATGCCGAAGACGCCGAACTGCTCGGCCGCCCGGAAGGCACGGTGTTCCTCAAAGCCCTGCGCACCACCTACGACCGGCAGAACCGTTTCATGGAGCTGGTCGAAAGCCTGCTCGACCCGGTGCATTTCCGTTTGCACCTGCAATTTGGAGAATCGAAATGACCGCGCTCAACCGTGCCCTCGGTGCGTTTTATGGCCTGGCCCTCGGTGATGCGCTGGGCATGCCGACGCAATCGCTGAACCGCGAAACCATCAAGACCCGGTTCGGCACCATCACCGATCTGCAGGACGCCGGTCCGCTGCAACCGATCGCCGCGAACATGCCCAAAGGTTCGATCACCGACGACACCGAGCAGGCGATTCTGGTGGGTGAGTTGCTGGTCGAAGGCAAGGGCCACATCGAACCGGCCATCCTCGCGCAACGCCTGATTGCGTGGGAAGCCGCGATGCAGGCCAAGGGTTCGCAAGACTTGCTCGGCCCCTCGACCAAGCGCGCCATCGAAATGATCCTCGCCGGTCATTCGCCGGAGGAAGCCGGGCGCTACGGCACCACCAACGGCGCGGCGATGCGTATCACGCCGGTCGGGATTGCGGCGGACGTGACCGACCCCGAGCGCTTTATTGCCGCGGTGGTGCAGGCCTGCCAAGTGACGCACAACACCACGCTGGGCATTTCCAGCGCGGCGGCGGTGGCGGCGGTGGTGTCTGCCGGCATCAATGGCGTGGACTTGGGCGAGGCGCTCAACCTCGGCCAGCACATCGCTCAGCAAGCGGAAGCGCATGGTCACTGGGTCGCCGGTGGCCGCATCGGTTCGCGCATCAGTTGGGCGCGCAGCATCAGCGTCGACAGTGACAAAGCGTTGCTCGCCGATCTGCTCTACGACGTGATCGGTACATCGGTGGCGTCGCAGGAATCGGTGGTGGTCTCGTTCGCGTTGGCGCAGCAAGTGGCCGTCGGTGAGATGAGTGCGTTCGATGCGCTGTGCATGGCGGCGAGTCTGGGCGGCGACACTGACACCATCGCGGCGATTCTCGGGGCGATGCTGGGGGCCTGCCTGGGTCTTGAGTGTTGGCCTGCCGAGATGATCGAGACAGTGAAAACCGTCAACGATCTGGAGCTTGAACCGTTGGTGCAGGGGCTGTTGGCTTTGCGCTGACAGGGCTGACGCTTTCGCGAGCTGGCTCGCTCCCACAGGGGGTATGTGAACGCCACAAATCCAGTGTGGGAGCGAGCCTGCTCGCGAAGGCCGCACCGCAAATCTTGAATATTCACCCGCAATGGATCGCGCAGACAGGCCCGGGACGGCCGCGATGTCTTGTCATTCTGCGTCATTGCCACAACCACAAAAAAGGCAAACAGGAGCACCTTCATGAGTCCATCAAACGCCGGGCAAAGCGCCGGGCAACTGGAAACCCGCGGCATCGAACCGGTGCCGGAAGCCGAGTGCAACGGTCATCCGCTGCAACTGTTCTGGGTCTGGTTCGCCGCCAACATTTCCATCCTCGGTCTGCCGCTGGGCGCCACGCTGGTGGCGTTTCGTGGCCTGGCGATCTGGCAGGCAATCATCGTCGCGATCATCGGCGCCGCCGGTTCGTTTGCGGTTGTCGGGATCATCTCGATTGCCGGCCGTCGTGGCCGCGCGCCGAGCCTGACGTTGTCACGCGCGATCTTCGGCGTACGCGGCAACATTGGCCCGACGCTGGTCTCGCTGATGTCGCGTCTGGGCTGGGAAACCGTCAACACCACCACCGCCGCGTTCGTTTTGCTGTCGCTGTGCTCGATCCTGTTTGGCTCGCCGGTTGAAGCGAAAAGCGCACCGGTGCTGACCCTTATCTTCATCGCGATTTTCGTCCTGCTGACCTTGTCGGTGTCCGGTCTCGGTCACGCCACATTGCTGGTGATACAGAAGTGGGCGACCTACGTGTTCGGCGCACTGAATATTCTGGTCGGTGGCTTCCTCTGCGCGACCATCGACTGGAGCGCGGTGTTCAACGCCACGCCCGCGCCGATGAGCGCAATGATCATCGGCATCGGCACCATGGCCGCCGGCACCGGCATCGGTTGGGCCAACGCTGGCGCCGACATGTCGCGCTATCAGCATCGCAGCGTCAAAGCTGTGCGTCTGGTTGCGTCCGCTGCATTCGGCGCGGGTATTCCGCTGGTGCTGCTGATCACCCTCGGCGGCTTGCTCTCGGTCGGTAATAACGATCTGGCCTCGGCGACTGACCCGATCGTGGCGATCCGCGACATGCTGCCAACGTGGATGGCTGTGCCATACCTGATCACTGCTTTCGGTGGCTTGCTTCTGTCGAACAACCTGTCGGTGTACTCCGCCGGTTTGACCACGCTGACGCTCGGTCTGAAGGTCAAACGGGTTTACGCCGTGGTGGTCGACATCGTGGCGATCTTCGCTGGTTCGATTTACTTCATGCTGATCGCCGACAGTTTCTACGGCCCGTTCATCACCTTCATTTCCCTGCTGGCGGTGCCGATCACCGCGTGGGTCGGGATCTTCGTGGTCGACCTGATTCACCGTCACTACTACAGCCCGACAGACCTGCTCGACGTCAGCCCGAGCAGTGCTTACTGGTATCGCGGTGGCATCGAGTGGCGTGCATTCGGCGCGTGGGCGATTGCCATCGTGCTCGGTTTTAGCTTCACCACCATCGGCACGACTGCCGAGAACGTCTGGTTCAAAGGCTTCCTCTCCGACTCGTGGCTGGGCCACAACGGCCTTGGCTGGATCGTGACCTTCGTGGTCGCCGGTGGCATTTACTTCGTCCTCGGCGGGGCGAAAGATCGCCGCGCCGCGCCAAGCGAGAATGCTCATGCCTAAGATGTTGCACACCGGCCAGGTCATCATCGACCTGGTCATGGCCGTGGATAAACTGCCGCAGATTGGCGGTGACGTGCTGGCGCAGTCGGCCGGTTTCGAAGCGGGCGGCGGTTTCAATGTGATGGCGGCGGCGGTGCGTAACGGCCTGCCGGTGGTCTATCTCGGTCGACATGGCAGCGGGCGTTTCGGTGATCTGGCGCGGCAGGCGATGAACGCCGAGGGAATTCACATCGGCATCACCGAACCCGCGCAGAAGGACACCGGTTTATGTGTGGCGCTGACCGATGCGTCGGCCGAGCGCAGTTTCATTTCCTACATCGGCGCTGAAGGCGAGGTGACCGAGGACGATCTGAACAGCGTCACGGTGGAGGCGGGCGACTACGTTTATCTGAGCGGCTATAGCCTGTTGCACGAGGGCAAGGCGCAGGCGTTGCTCGACTGGACGCTGGCGTTGCCGGACTCGGTCAACGTGGTGTTCGATCCGGGCCCGCTGGTGGAATCGCCGGAGTCGCCGATGATGCAAGCGCTGCTGCCGCGCATCGATGTGTGGACGAGCAACAGTGTTGAGGCGTTGCGATTTACCGGGTCTGAAGACATTGCTGTGGCGCTGGATCGTCTTGCCGAGCATCTGCCCAAAGACGTGCTGATGGTGGTGCGTGACGGGCCGCAGGGTTGCTGGATTCATCAAGGTGCTGAGCGTCGGCATGTGCCGGGGTTTGCCGTGAAAGCGGTGGACAGCAATGGCGCTGGCGATGCCCATGCCGGGGTGTTCGTCGCGGGGCTGGCGCAGGGTTTGACGGCGCATGAAGCCGCGCGGCGGGCAAATGCGGCGGCGGCTATCGCAGTGACACGCTGGGGGCCGGCGACATCGCCGGGGGCGGCCGAAGTGGATGCGTTTATCCGCGAGTCCGGCGGCGCCTGATCATCTGCTATCGCTAGCAGGGCTGGCTCCCACATTGGATCTGCGTCTTACACAAATCCTCTGTGGGAGCCAGCCCTGCTGGCGATGGGTTCATCGAATTCACTACTAGACATCATGCTGGAAACCGCTCGCTGCATCGGCAGCGAGCGGCCCCGGGATTACTGCAGATCCAGCTTGCGCGCCTCTTCAACGCCTGCCGCACTGAGCTTGATCGGCAGACTCAGCGAATGCTCGCCAGCCTCATTGCAGGTCACATGACCGTGGTGAATCAGTCCGCGATCCTGCAGAGCGGCAAGGGCGCTGGCCACGACCTTCTCGCCCCGGTAATTGTCCAGCACCTCCTTGCCCAGTCCACTCGGGTGGGCATGCAGCAGGCGGGTGAGGACTTCTTTTTCCAGGTTTTTATCGACGTTCATGGTTACCTCTTCATGGGTGTGAATAGGACGCTCGCGTCGGCGAACTACTGGCCGGAACCTTCGGAACCGGAGCCACCGGTGGTGGTTTTGGAACCGACGCCAGGGCCCGCGTTGTCTGGCGTGGCGGGGGCGTCGGGAGTGTTCATGCCGCCCTGACGGCCCGGATCACTGCCCTGAGTGCGCGGATCGGTGCCAGTGGCGGGCGGCTGATTGATCAACGGCACGCCCGAGCCATCGGTGTTCATGCCAGGGGCACTGTTGATGGCGGGGGCGCGGGGCGGAGTAGGGTCGGTGGGGCCGGTGCCCGCTGCGGTGGCGGATGCGGCGAACACTGCGGGGCAGAGCAGGGCGCTGAATACGAAAGCGGTCAACCTTGACGGGATCATAGGGCTTCTCCAGTGATTGGAATCCTTACCTGTCGTTGGTCTGCCCTGGGATCGGATTGGTGCCTGATGAGCGACGAACGGTCTAGTTGGTCGCCGCAGTTTTGACGTTCATTCGACGCCAGAGCAAGCGGCCCAGGGTGATCAACCAATTCGCCAGCGCCACCGCCATTACTGTCAGCAGCAACGTCGTCATCCCCTGTTCGACGATGATTTTGCCGGCCAGCATCGGGAAGCCGAACACGCCGATAAAGTACGCAAGGCTGAACAGCAGCAACGCCTGCGACGTGGTGCCGGTCGGTGCTTCGTTGGCTGCCAGACCATTGATCACCGAATAGGTCAGGCCGTAACCGACGCCGAGCATCACCGCCGCCAGCAGATAGCTGAAGCCGCTGTGCACGCCGAACGCAAACAACACGATCGAGCCGAGCATCAACCCCGACAACAGGCACGATGCGCGCAGCGGATCACGCTTGACCACAAAACCGGCAATCAACATTCGGCTGCTGATGGCGGCGCTCATGAAGCCTAGAAAGAACAACGAATAGTCCAGCGAGCGCACCGCCGCATAACTGGTCTGGAAACTCGACAGACCGCCGAATACACAACCGCCGAGGCCGACCATGATGATCGGAAACACCGCACGCGAGCCGAGCACTTGAGTGGTCGCTCGCCAAGTGATTCTCGCCGCTGAGGTGGCTTGCGTACTGTTCAAGCGAGCGCCAAGACGCCAGAACAGCAGCACACCGATCAGGCTGGCCAACGCCGCCAGATAGAACGCCGAAGTCACCGGCAAACCCAGCGCGCTGGCTGCACGCCCGAGCAGCGGGCCGCTGCCGATGCCGGTCATCATGCTGCCGGACAACAACGCAAAGTATTTGGCGCGCTGCGTCGGCGTCACCAGACTGGCGACGATGATCGGCCCCAACGTATAGAAAACACCCCAGCCCAAACCCAAGAGCAAACCGAAAAACAGCAGCAGCTGGCCGAACCCCGGCGTCATCGCAAAGCCCAGACTCGCTGCCACCAGCAACAGGCCGAACAACGCAATCGAGCGCGCCGCGCCGAGCAGATCTGACAGGTGCCCCGACATCAGCACCGCCACGAACGTACTGAGCATCGCCGCCGAAATCACACTGCCGGCATCGTGTTCATTGCCGCCGCGCGAACCGATCAGCAGCGACAGTAAAAACGTCGAACCGTAGGACAGCGACAGCAGATAACTGGCGAGGCAGAACAGGCCGAACAACTTGCCTGACACGGGGGGTGGGGTTTGAGACATGACGCGGTTCCTTGACCGGAAAAATCAGCGTCGTCTGTTTACCACGTCGCGCCTGCGAGTTAGGTCTGAGCTTGGCGAAGTCAGGTTCTGCGTAGGCCGGAGTAAGCGGTCAAACGATGCCGATCTCTTCCTTGAACTGCTCCATGAACCCCTTCAAGCGTTGATGACGAATCTGCGCCAGACGCTGGCCGGCGGCGGTCTGGAAACCGTCGGCGAGGTGCAGCAGTTTGGTCTGGAAATGATCGAGGCAAAACCGGGTGTCGTCGTATTCGCGGTGTTTCGCTTCGGGGTCTCGCGGGTCGTACAGCGCCGAGCCCATGCGTCCGGCGACGTAGAAGGTGCGGGCGACGCCGAGCATGCCCAGCGAGTCGAGGCGATCGGCGTCCTGGACGACTTTCGCTTCGAGGGTGAGCGGGGTGATGTTGGCGGAGAAGCTGTGGGCTTCGATGGCGTGGGCGACTTCGGCGATTTTTGCGCTGGGCCAGTTCAGTTCGGTGAGCACCGATGAAGCCTTGTCTGCCGCCAGTCGTGAGGCTTGTGAGCGCAGTGGCGAGTTCTTTTCAATGGCCACGCAATCGTGCAGCAGTACGGCGGCCAGCAACACCTCAAGATCGCCCCCTTCCTCTTCATGCAACGTGCGCACGTTGTGCCAGACGCGCTGCAGATGGGCGAGGTCATGGGCGCCGTCGTCGGAGGGTTCCAGCGCGTGGGGCAGTAACTCTGCTGCCAGTGCCTCCATGGGTGTAAAAAACTCAAGGTTCATAAGCGTCCTTTCAATAAGTCGAAATTCCTGTGGGAGCGAGCCTGCTCGCGAAAGCGTCCTTTCAGCCAGCATAAATGTTGCATGACCCACCGCATTCGCTAGCAGGCTAGCTCCCACATGGAATGGCGGCGTTTGAAGCATCGCGAGAGGGTATCCAATGTTTTGCCATGTGACGAGCGCCGCTCGCGGCCTTAGTATGGCGTTTTCCTTTTTCCGACAAGGCCCGTCCATGACGATCGAAATCCGCCCGGCGACCCCCAGCGATGCCCCGCAAATCCTCGCCTTCATCACTGAGCTCGCAGATTTCGAAAAGGCCCGCCACGAAGTTATCGCCAGCGTCGCCGACATCGAACGCAGCCTGTTCGGCGAAGGCGCAACAGCCCATGGCCTGATCTGTCTGCGCGATGGCCTGCCGATCGGTTTCGCGGTGTTCTTCTTCAGCTATTCGACCTGGCTCGGCAGCAACTGCCTGTACCTCGAAGACCTCTACATCACCCCCGAACAACGCGGCGGCGGCGCCGGCAAAACCCTGCTGCGCCACCTGGCAAAAATCGCCTGCGACAACGACTGCGGCCGCTTCGAATGGAGTGTGCTGGACTGGAACACGCCGGCCATCGATTTCTACAAATCCCTTGGCGCGCAGCCGCAGGAAGAGTGGGTGCGGTATCGCATGGATGGCCAGGTCCTGAGGGAATTCGCTGAAGGTAACTGAATTCATCAATAGATCGCCGCCTTCGGCAGCTCCTACAGGGAATGGATGATCACTCTGTAGGAGCTGCCGAAGGCGGCGATCTTTTTTTGTTTAAGTCTCACAATATGGGATTGATATTTATATATTGAGATTATCCTACACCAAGGTTTATAGTCCAACGCACTCACTGCCAAAAACAAAACAGGTGAAGCGATGCTGGCGCAATTGATCGCGCTCGATTGGGGGACAACCTCATTACGTGCTTACAAACTCGCGGCGGACGGTGTGGTGCTGGAGCAGCGCTCGCTGTCGTCCGGGATCATGCAGTTGCCCAAGACCCCGCGAATCATCAACGGTCGCGAATGTGCCGATGGTTTTGAACTGGCCTTCGACGAGGCCTGCGGCGACTGGCTCGATGCGCAGCCGGATCTGCCGGTGATCGCCTGCGGCATGGTCGGCAGTGCCCAGGGTTGGCGCGAAGCGGCCTACTGCGATACACCGGCAAACGTCGCCAATCTCGGAAACTCCCTACAAACCGTTGTCAGTCTTCGCGGCACGCGCGTGCACATCGTGCCGGGCGTGATTCAGCGTTCGCGTCTGCCGAACGTGATGCGTGGCGAAGAAACCCAAGTGCTGGGTGTTCTGCAGAACCTGCCAGTCGCGGCGGGCGCTGATTTGTTGATCGGCCTGCCGGGCAGTCACTCGAAATGGGTCGACGTGGTCGATGGCTGCATCACTCATTTCGATACCTTCATGACCGGCGAAGTGTTCGCCGTGCTCAGTGAACACAGCATTCTCGGCCGCACCCAACAACACAGTGCGACGTTCGATAGCCCGGCGTTTGACCGCGGTGTGCAGGTTGCGCAGTCGGCGGACGGTGAACTCGGCGTGCTGTCGACGTTGTTCAGCGCCCGCACCCTGGGCCTGACCGGTGAACTCAGCCCGACGGCGCAGGCGGATTATCTGTCCGGCCTGATGATCGGCCATGAACTGGCGGCACTCGCCAGCGTTCAGCGCCGGCGCCGCAACAACCCGAATCTTCCTTCGATCATCCTCATCGGCAACGCGCAACTTTGCGCGCGCTACCGCCGTGCCCTCGACGCCTGTGGCTTCAGCAACGTGACGCTGGCCGAACAGGCCACCGAGCGTGGTTTGTGGCAACTGGCGCTGGCCGCTGGACTGATCGATTCCTCATCCCGTTAACCCTGACTGGAGGCCTGACATGCTCAAGCAAGCATTGGCGCAAAACGGTCTGATCGCGATCCTGCGGGGCCTGCATCCGCAGGAAGCCGCCGCTGTCGGAGAAGTCCTGTATGCCGCCGGATTTCGCGTTATCGAAGTACCGCTCAATTCCCCTTCGCCGTACGAAAGTATCCGCATCCTGCGCAAGACCTTGCCCGCCGATTGCCTGATCGGTGCCGGCACGGTGCTGACGGCTGAACAGGTCGAGTTGGTGAAGGAGGCCGGCGGCCAAGTGATCGTCATGCCGCACAGCGATGCCAAGGTGTTGCGTGCAGCGAAAGCGGCGGGGCTGTTTTTGTCGCCGGGTGTTGCTACGCCAACGGAAGCCTTCGCAGCGCTGGCGGAGGGCGCGGACATTCTCAAACTGTTCCCGGCCGAGCAGATGGGTCCGGCAGTCGTCAAAGCCTGGCTTGCGGTGTTGCCGTCCGGGACGGTGCTGGCGCCGGTTGGCGGTATCACACCGGACAACATGCAGGCGTTTATCGACGCTGGCGCGAAGGGGTTCGGTCTCGGCTCCGGCCTGTTCAAACCGGGCATGACCCCGGAGCAAGTGGCGGTGAATGCCAAGGCCTACGTCGCCGCGTGGAAGGCCCTTCGCTAAGACTTTTTGGCGCTGCGTGCGCTGCATCTATAAGAGAGACAAAAAGATGAAAATCACCAAACTCACCACCTTCATCGTTCCGCCGCGCTGGTGCTTCCTCAAAGTTGAAACCGACGAGGGCGTGACCGGTTGGGGCGAGCCTGTGGTTGAAGGACGCGCGCACACGGTTGCCGCTGCCGTTGAAGAATTGTCCGACTACCTGATCGGCAAAGACCCACGCAACATCGAAGACATCTGGACGGTGCTCTATCGGGGCGGTTTCTACCGTGGCGGCGCAATCCACATGAGTGCGCTGGCCGGTATCGATCAGGCGCTGTGGGACATCAAGGGCAAGGCGCTCGGGGTGTCGGTGAGCGATCTGCTCGGTGGCCAGGTGCGCGACAAGATTCGCGTTTATTCGTGGATCGGCGGCGACCGTCCGGCCGACACTGCGCGTGCGGCGAAAGAGGCGGTGAGCCGTGGTTTCACTGCGGTGAAAATGAACGGCACCGAAGAGCTGCAGTTTCTCGACACCTTCGAAAAAGTCGATCTGGCGCTGGCCAACGTCGCCGCCGTGCGTGACGCGGTCGGGCCGAACGTCGGCATCGGCGTCGACTTCCATGGCCGCGTGCACAAGCCGATGGCCAAGGTACTGATGAAGGAACTCGACCCGTACAAACTGATGTTCATCGAAGAGCCGGTGCTCAGCGAAAACTACGAAGCGTTGAAAGAACTGGCGCCGTTGACCAGCACGCCGATTGCCCTCGGCGAGCGACTGTTCTCACGTTGGGACTTTAAACGCGTGTTGAGCGAAGGTTACGTCGACATCATCCAGCCGGACGCCTCCCACGCGGGCGGCATCACCGAAACCCGCAAGATCGCCAACATGGCCGAAGCCTACGATGTGGCGCTGGCGCTGCATTGCCCGTTGGGCCCGATTGCGCTGGCGGCGTGTTTACAACTCGACGCGGTTTGTTACAACGCGTTTATCCAGGAGCAGAGCCTGGGCATCCATTACAACGAGAGCAATGACTTGCTCGACTATGTGAAGGATCCGCGCGTGTTCGATTACGACAAAGGTTTTGTGAAGATCCCTAACGGGCCGGGCCTGGGCATCGAGATCAACGAGGAATACGTGATCGAGCGCGCGGCAGTCGGGCATCGCTGGCGCAACCCGATCTGGCGCCACGCCGATGGCAGCTTTGCTGAGTGGTGATTTGTCTCTGACACACCCGATGAGATCGTTCCCACGCTCTGCGTGGGAATGCCTCAATGGACGCTCTGTGTCCGCTTTTGGGACGCAGAGCGTTCCGGGCTGCATTCCCACGCGGAGCGTAGGAACGATCAGGCCTCAGGCCGACCTCAATAAACATAAAAAGAGGCTCTCCCCATGCAACCGCAAACCCTCACCGGGCAGGCGTCTTTAGTCACGCCTAGCCGCAAGCGGTTTTTTATCATGGTGTTGCTGTTTATCACCGTGGTCATCAACTACCTCGACCGCAGCAACCTGTCGATCGCCGCGCCGGCGCTGACCAGTGAATTGGGTATCGACCCGATTCACGTCGGTCTGATCTTTTCCGCGTTCGGCTGGACTTACGCTGCCATGCAGATCCCCGGCGGCTGGCTGGTCGATCGCGTGCCGCCGCGCATTCTGTACAGCGTCGCGTTACTGCTGTGGTCGATTGCCACGGTGATGCTCGGTTTCGCCGCCAGTTTCATCGCGCTGTTCGTGCTGCGCATGGCGGTCGGTGCACTGGAAGCGCCGGCGTATCCGATCAACAGCCGCGTAGTCACGACGTGGTTCCCCGAACGCGAACGCGCCACGGCCATCGGTTTCTACACCTCCGGGCAGTTCGTCGGTCTGGCATTTCTGACCCCGGTTCTGGCCTGGCTGCAACACGAATTCGGCTGGCACATGGTGTTCGTCGCGACCGGCGCGGTCGGCATCATTTGGGCGGCGATCTGGTACGCGGTGTATCGCGAACCGCGAGATTTCAAAGGCGCCAACGAAGCCGAAATCGACCTGATCCGCGAGGGCGGTGGCTTGGTCGATATTCAGCAGGAGACGGCCAAGGTCAAAGCCAAATTCAGCTGGACCGATCTCGGCATCGTCCTGACCAAACGCAAATTGTGGGGCATCTACCTCGGCCAGTTCTGCCTGAACTCGACGCTGTGGTTTTTCCTCACGTGGTTCCCGACCTATCTGGTGAAATATCGCGGCATGGACTTCATCAAGTCTGGCCTGCTCGCATCGCTGCCGTTTTTGGCCGCGTTCGTTGGCGTGTTGTGTTCAGGGTTCTTTTCCGACTTCTTGATCCGTCGGGGCTACACCGTCGGGTTCGCGCGCAAGTTGCCGATCATTGGCGGGCTGCTGATTTCCACCTCGATCATCGGTGCAAACTTCGTTGAGTCGACGCCGCTGGTGATTGCCTTTCTGGCGTTGGCATTTTTCGGCAACGGTCTGGCCTCGATCACTTGGTCGCTGGTGTCGACGTTAGCGCCAGCGCGGTTGTTGGGGCTGACTGGCGGGGTGTTTAACTTCATCGGCAACCTGTCGGCGATTGCTACGCCGATCGTGATCGGCTTCCTTGCCAGCGGCGATTCGTTCGCGCCGGCGATCACCTACATCGCGGTGCTCGCATTGATCGGTGCATTGTCCTACGTGCTGCTGGTCGGCAAGGTCGAGCGTATCGAGTTGTAGTGGTCTGCGTCGGGCGACCATAATGCCGCCCGTTCCCTCGCTCAACGGTAAAGGCTGGATATGCAGGAAGACGCTCCGGAAAAAACCAAGGACGCCGCGCCCACCGGCACGCAAACACTGTTGCGTGGCTTGGGTGTGGTGCAAGCGGTGGCCAGTGGCGCCCGCGATCTCAAGGAAATTGCCCGGCTGATCGGCACCACACGCAGCACCACCCATCGTCTGGCCAGTTGCCTGGTCGATGAGCGTTACCTGCGCGTGGTGCCGCAAATCGGTTACCTGCTCGGGCCGAAGCTGATCGAACTGGGTTTCCAGGCGCGCGAAGAGTTGCCGCTGGTGACCCTGGCCGCGCCGTATCTGGACGAATTGTCGGCGCTGACCGGCGACACCGTGCACTTGGGCATTCGTGAAGGCGATGAAGTGCTGTATCTGCTGAAGAATCCGGGGCGTAATGGCCCGGAAATGCGTTCGCGGGTCGGCCATCGCATGCCGCTGGCGCGCACCGGTATTGGCAAGGCGTTGATGCTCGATGATTCGCCGAAAGATTGGCAGCGTCTGTACGACATCAGCCTGCCGGCAGGTGGGAAAAGTCAGTTCTGGCCGCAGCATCCCCAGCAATCGTGGGAACAGCTTGAGCAGCGCATGAACGAATACGTCGCCGGTGGCTACGCCTTCGATCTGGAAGACAACGAACCGTCGATCCGCTGCGTGGCGGCGCCGATTCGCGACGCGAGCAAGGGCATCGTAGCGGCGATCAGTATCGCCAGCACCGTGCCGTACATGCCACTGGAAAAAATGGCCGAGCTGATTCCCCTGATCAAAGGGGTCACAGCCCGGCTGTCGGCAGAGCTAGGGCTGAAGGTTTAAACCTTGAGCGTTGCCATGTCGATCACGAAACGGTACTTCACGTCGCCGGCGATCATGCGCGCGTAAGCCTCGTTGATCTGACGGATGTCGAGCATTTCGATGTCGCAGGTGATGTTGTGCTCGGCGCAGAAATCCAGCACTTCCTGGGTTTCGGCGACACCACCGATCAGCGAACCGGCCAGCACACGGCGGCTCATCACCAGTTTGCCGGCGTGTACCGGTGGATCAACCGGCTCGATCAGACCGACCAGAATGTGTACGCCGTCGAAACGCAGGGTGTCGAGGTACGGGTTGAGATCGTGCTGCACCGGAATGGTGTCGAGCAGGAAATCGAAGTAACCGGCAGCCGCTTTCATCTGCTCGGCGTCGGTGGAGACGATCACATGATCGGCACCCTGACGACGACCTTCTTCAGCCTTGCTCGCCGAGCGGGTGAACAGCGTGACTTCGGCGCCCATGGCTTTGGCGAACTTGATGCCCATGTGGCCCAGACCGCCCATGCCGAGAATCCCGACCTTGTCGCCAGCCTTGACGCCGTAGTGCTTGAGCGGCGAATAGGTAGTGATGCCGGCGCAAAGGATTGGCGCGGCGCTGGCCAGAGCCAGTTTTTCCGGAATGCGCACCACGAAGTGCTCGCTGACGACGATGCTGTCCGAATAACCGCCCATGGTGTTGCTGCCATCGACCCGATCCGGGGTGGCGTAGGTCATGGTCGGGCCTTCGAGGCAGTATTGCTCAAGGTTCGACTGGCAGGCTTCGCAGGTGCGGCAGGAGTCGACCATGCAGCCAACACCGACCAGATCGCCTACTTTATGTTGGGTGACATTCGCACCGATCGCGGTGACTTTTCCGACGATCTCGTGGCCGGGCATCAACGGGTAAACGGCGATGCCCCATTCATTGCGCGCCTGGTGGATGTCGGAGTGGCAGACGCCGCAATACAGAATCTCGATGGCGACGTCATCGGCGCGCGGGCTGCGGCGTTCGAATTTCATCGGGGCGAGGGGAGTGGTGGCCGATTGGGCGGCATAGCCGATGGCGGTGTACATGTGAAACCTCGCAAAAGCAGGAACAAGTGAGGCGGCGCATTCTGGGCGCTGACTGACCGGTCGGCCATGACGATTCCTCCGGGTCTCATGCCTAATCCTCCGGCATGCGGGTTTGATCGGTCGCATTGGCAAAAGGATCTGCGATGATGCTTGCATCCCTTTTTTCGCTCCATTTTCAGTGAAGAGCTTTGATGCAATTAACCCGTCATCTTGATGCCAATGCCCGGCTGGTTTCGCTGATCGAACCGTTGGCGCTGCGCGATGGTTATTCCCCGACCGGGTTGCCCGGTGTGCAGGTGTTGCGCGCCAGTTGTGACGTCGCCCGTGGCCCGCACATTTATGAACCGAGCCTGATGATCATCGCCCAGGGCAGCAAACTGGCGTTTCTCGGGCCTCGGACGATGGAATACGGCGCCGGGCATTACCTGATTCAGGCGCTGCCGGTGCCGTTCGAGTGCGAGACGTTTGCCTTGCCCGATGCGCCGCTACTCGGGGTGACGGTGGCGATTGATCGGGTGTTGCTCGGTGAATTGGTATTGGCCATGGGGCTGGCGCCGGGGCGACATATTCCGGCACAGACGCCGGAGTCGATGACCTCGGTGGTGCTCGACGATGACATGCGCGGTTGTGTCGAACGCTTGCTGAGCTGTCTGCACGATCCGCTGGAATGCCAGATTCTTGGGCCGGCGCGGGTGCGTGAGTTGTTGTTCACCGCGTTACGCGGACCGCAGGCCGATGTGTTGCGGGCGCTGGTCGAGCAGCAGGGGCAATTCGCGCGGGTGGCGGCGTCGATCAGTCATCTGCATGCGCATTACACCGAGCCGCTGAATGTCGAGACGCTGGCCGGTTGCGCGAACATGAGCGTGTCGACCTTTCATGAGCATTTCAAACGCAGCACGTTGTTGTCGCCGGTGCAGTATCTGAAGCGCTTGCGGTTGTTGAAGGCGCAGACGTTGCTGGTGGCGGAAGGGCTGGGCGTGGCGCAGGTGGCGCATCGGGTGGGGTATCAGAGTACGTCGCAGTTCAGTCGGGAATATAAGCGCTACTTTGAGCGTAGCCCGGGGGATGAGCGCGCTGCCTGATTCACTGATGACTATGTGGGAGCGAGGTTGCTCGCGAAAGCGAACTTTCAGTTGATAAAGACGTTGAATGTTGAATTGCATTCGCGAGCAGGCTCGCTCCCACAGTTTTTTTGTGGTGTCAGAGGAATTTTGGGCAACAAAAAGGCCCCCATCTCGGGAGCCTTGTCGTTCAACGGTTCGGCTTACATATTCGGGTAAGTCGGGCCGCCTGCGCCTTCCGGCGTGACCCAGGTGATGTTCTGCGAAGGGTCCTTGATGTCACAGGTCTTGCAGTGCACGCAGTTCTGGGCGTTGATCTGGAAGCGCTTCTCGCCGTCTTCCTTGGTGATCACTTCGTACACGCCGGCCGGGCAGTAGCGTTGCGCCGGTTCGTCGTACAGCGGCAGGTTCTTGCTGATCGGGATGCTCGGGTCTTTCAGCTTCAGGTGGCAAGGCTGTTCTTCTTCGTGGTTGGTACCGGAGATGAACACCGAGCTGAGTTTGTCGAAGCTGAGTTTGCCGTCCGGTTTCGGATAGTCGATCTTCTTGCAGTCGGCCGCGAGCTTGAGGCAGGCGTAGTCCGGCTTGGTGTCGTGCAGGGTGAACGGCAGTTTGCCGCCGAAGATGTTCTGATCGAGCCAGTTGAAACCGCCGCCAACGATGGCGCCGAACTTGTGGATCGCCGGGCCGAAGTTACGGCTGGCAAACAGTTCGTCGTAGAGCCAGCTCTTCTTGAACGCGTCCACATAGGTGGTCAGCTCTTCAGTGCCGTCCTTTTCAGCGAACAGCGCATCAGCCACGGATTCAGCGGCGAGCATGCCGGACTTCATCGCGGTGTGGCTGCCTTTGATCTTGGCGAAGTTCAGGGTGCCGAGGTCGCAACCGATCAGCGCGCCGCCCTTGAAGACCATTTTCGGCAGCGAGTTCAGGCCACCTTTGCAGATCGCGCGGGCGCCGTAGCTGATGCGCTTGCCGCCTTCGAGGTACTGAGCCAGCACCGGGTGATGCTTGAGACGCTGGAACTCGTCGAACGGCGACAGGTAGGTGTTGCTGTAGGACAGGTCAACGATCAGACCGACCACCACCTGATTGTTTTCCAGATGATAGAGGAACGAGCCGCCAGTGTTCTCGGTGCCCATGATGTCCAGCGGCCAACCGGCGGTGTGGACTACCAGGCCTGGCTGATGCTTGGCCGGGTCGATTTCCCAGATTTCTTTCAGGCCGATGCCGTAATGCTGGGCGTCGGCATCGCTATCGAGGTTGTAGCGCTGGATCAGTTGCTTGCCGATGTGGCCACGGCAGCCTTCGGCGAACAGCGTGTATTTGCCACGCAGTTCCATGCCCGGGGTGTACAGGCCTTCTTTCGGATTGCCTTCGCGGTCGACGCCCAGATCACCGGTGATGATCCCGCGCACCACGCCTTGCTCGTCGATCAACGCTTCCTGCGCAGCGAAGCCCGGGTAGATTTCTACGCCGAGGTTTTCCGCTTGCTGGGCGAGCCAGCGGCAGAGGTTGCCGAGGGAAATAATGTAGTTGCCTTCGTTGTGCATGGTCTTGGGCACAAAGAAGTCAGGGATTTTCTGCGCGCTGTCGGCGTTTTTCAGCACGAAAATATCGTCGCGGGTGACCGGCGTGTTCAGCGGGGCGCCGAGTTCTTTCCAGTCCGGGAACAATTCGTTCAGAGCGCGTGGTTCGAACACGGCACCGGAGAGGATGTGTGCGCCGACTTCGGAGCCTTTTTCGACCACGCAGACGCTGATTTCCTTACCGGCTTCGGCGGCCTTCTGCTTCAGACGGCAGGCGGCGGACAGGCCAGCGGGGCCGGCACCGACGATGACCACGTCGAATTCCATGTATTCGCGTTCCACAGGCTATCTCCTACTCAAGGCTCACAGTTTTTTTTCTAATTTGGAGGTTCGATCTCGCATCCGAATTGCCTTTACGTTAACGTCAAAGGGAATATCGGGAAACCCACCTTTCTCTCTAGGCGGCGCATTATATCTACACCACTCTCAGCGTCCAATACAAACGTTTGTTTGAATTGGCTCCAGCCCAGAGAAATCAAAGAAGCGCGGCTTATGAATGGTCATTTTGCTGTATTGACCGGAATAGGCGTTCCGGTCAAGATACGGGCGGTTTTGCGCTCGTCGTAGGCAGACTGGCGGTTTCAAGAGCACGTCTAAAGACAGGGCACAGGCAGTAAAAGGTGATGCGCAGCGCAGTCTGGCGCGCAGTTTACACCGCGTGAGGAGCTATGACTTGTCGGTCACCACTGACGAACGGTCGCACCCTCCAGCGTCGTGCAATCATCTCGCACCCCGGTCGGCGTTTTTAGAGGTGCCCTTTTAGCCTGATGAGCATCAACCGCCAGGTTCGCCTAGGCGACTTTCTTTTCACCGGAGAGTAACGAGGAATCCATGAAGGTTCTTGTAGCTGTCAAACGCGTTGTGGATTACAACGTCAAGGTTCGCGTCAAGGCGGACAATTCCGGCGTCGACCTCGCCAACGTCAAGATGTCGATGAACCCTTTCTGCGAAATCGCAGTGGAAGAAGCCGTACGCCTGAAAGAGAAAGGTGTTGCGACTGAAATCGTCGTCGTCTCCATCGGCCCGACCACCGCTCAGGAGCAGCTGCGTACCGCACTGGCTCTGGGTGCCGACCGTGCCATCCTCGTCGAATCCGCTGAAGATCTGACCTCGCTCGCCGTCGCCAAGCTGCTCAAGGCTGTGGTCGACAAGGAACAGCCTCAGCTGGTGATCCTCGGCAAACAGGCCATCGACAGCGACAACAACCAGACCGGCCAGATGCTCGCTGCACTGAGCGGCTACGGTCAGGGCACGTTCGCCTCGAAAGTCGAAGTCTCCGGCGACAGCGTTGCCGTGACCCGCGAAATCGACGGCGGCGCGCAGACTGTTTCGTTGAAACTGCCTGCAATCGTCACCACCGACCTGCGTTTGAACGAGCCGCGCTACGCGTCCCTGCCAAACATCATGAAAGCCAAGAAGAAGCCTCTCGAAGTGCTGACTCCGGACGCTTTGGGCGTTTCCACCGCCTCCACCAACAAGACCCTGAAAGTCGAAGCGCCGGCTGCACGCAGCGCGGGTATCAAGGTCAAGTCGGTGGCTGAACTGGTCGAGAAACTGAAAAACGAAGCGAAGGTAATCTGATCATGACTATCTTGGTAATCGCTGAACACGACAATAAAGTGCTGGCCCCGGCCACACTGAACACCGTGGCTGCTGCTGCCAAAATCGGCGGCGACATCCACGTTCTGGTCGCTGGCCAAGGCGCTGGCGCCGTGGCTGAAGCCGCTGCGAAAATCGCAGGCGTGAGCAAAGTCCTGAATGCTGACAATGCCGCTTACGCGCATCAGCTGCCGGAAAACGTTGCTCCGCTGGTTGCAGAGCTTGGCGCTGGTTACAGCCACATCCTGGCTGCCGCTACCTCCAATGGCAAAAACATCCTGCCGCGCGTCGCTGCGCAGCTGGACGTTGACCAGATCTCCGAGATCATCTCGGTCGAAAGCGCTGACACCTTCAAGCGTCCGATCTACGCCGGTAACGCCATCGCTACCGTACAGTCGACTGCTGCGATCAAAGTGATCACCGTGCGTGCCACTGGTTTCGACCCGGTTGCTGCCGAAGGTGGTTCGGCGGCTGTTGAAGCCGTTGGCGCTGCGCACGACGCGGGCACTTCGAGCTTCGTTGGCGAAGAGCTGGCCAAGTCCGACCGTCCAGAACTGACCGCTGCCAAGATCGTCGTTTCCGGCGGCCGCGGCATGCAGAACGGCGACAACTTCAAACACCTGTACGCCCTGGCCGACAAGCTGGGCGCTGCCGTCGGTGCTTCCCGCGCCGCGGTCGACGCAGGTTTCGTACCGAACGATATGCAGGTCGGTCAGACCGGCAAGATCGTTGCACCACAGCTGTACATCGCCGTCGGTATCTCCGGCGCGATCCAGCATTTGGCCGGTATGAAAGACTCCAAAGTGATCGTTGCGATCAACAAGGATGAAGAAGCGCCGATCTTCCAGGTGGCCGATTACGGTCTCGTGGCGGATCTGTTCGAAGCAGTCCCTGAGCTGGAGAAGCTGGTCTAATCCAGCGGCTTCACTTATAAAGAGCCCGGCCTGTTGGTCGGGCTTTTTTTTGTCTCGGATTTGAGTGGGAGCGTTTCGCCATGGATCTGCGCTGCGGATGGTTGTTGGGATTGGCCCTGTTGCCCGGTTTGGCCATGGCCGCTGGCAAGTGCGAGCGCCTCGTCGTCACCGGTAGCCCGGACGCGCCGCCGTACCTGTGGCAGGACCCGCAAAATCCCAAGCAGTTGATCGGTGCCAGCGCCGACCTCTTGCAACAAGTGGCGAAAGACCTCGGCATCAAGGTCGAGTTGCTTTACGCCGGCAAGCGCTCGCAAGCCCTCGACGAAGTGCGCAGCGGGCGCATGGACATGCTGGCCGACGCGCCGCTGACCTTCAATGAGCTGGAAAACCTCGACTACATCTATCCGCCGCTGCTGGAAAACGACTACCTGGTGTGGACGCGCAAAGGTTCGACACTGGTCTACAGCGACGCCAAAGATCTGCACGGCCACGCCGGCGCGTTGTCGGAAAAGTCTCGAATGACCCAGGCATTCGGCACTTTCGCCGAGCAGAATCTGACCCTGACCAAGACAGCCAACCTTACCCAGGCCCTGCAGAAATTGCTCCTCGGTGAAGTCGAATATGTACTCGCCGGGCGCTATTCGGGCATGGCTGCCGCGCAGGCATTGGGGATGGCCAGTGACTTGCTGGCGTTCGAGCAACCCGTCGACCGGCCGGGCCTGTTCCTCGCGGTTTCCCATAACTCTGCCTGCAACGATCCGTGGTTGCGCGGACAGCTAGCCAAAAAGATGACAGAATTGCCCGCGTCCGGACTGACGGAAGCCGCGCTGCAGCGCAACATCGAGCGCTGGAAGGCGCAGCAGCAACAGCCGCAACAACCTGTCAGTGCCCCAAAACAGTAGGGATTCTTTGTGAGTATTCGACCTCTTTTCGCGGCGATGGCCGTTCTGGCCCTGGCCGGTTGCGCCAGCGATCCGGCACCCAACGAACAAATGCGCCTGACCGAGCAGGCCATTACCCAGGCCAAGGCCGTCGGTGCCACCGCCGACGAAGTGCCGGAAATGAAACTGGCGGAAACCAAATACGATCGCGCCAAAGGCAGCATGGCCGACGAGTCCTACCGCAATGCGCGGATGCGTGCTGAACAGGCTGAACTCGACGCACGTCTGGCTGAAGCCAAAGTGCTCACGCAGAAAAGTGAAGAGCAGGTGAATGTGCTCAATACCCGCATCGTCCGACTGCGCAAGCAACTGGGAGATGCCCAATGAGCCTGAAATCCAAAGTCGTCGGCGCGCTGATCCTCGCCGGTTGCGCGAGCCTGTACGGCTGCGCCGGGCAACACAGTGAGTCCGCCCTGCAAGAAGCCGGCGCCGATTTTCAGAAAGTCAAAGAAGACTCCAATGTGCTGCGCATTGCGCCGAAAGACGTGATCCGCGCCGGTGAATCCCTGGCCCGCGCTGATCGCCTGTCGACCTATTGGGGCAGCGGTTCGGACGTGGTGCATTACGCCTACCTGAGCCAGCGCTACAGCGCCATCGCCCGCGAGCACACCAATCAGGTGCTCAACGAAGAGCGCGTGGCCAAGCTCGAGCTGGAGCGTCAGCGTCTGCAACTGGCCTTGCGTGAGTCGAAGCTGCTCAGCGTGCAGCAGCAGGGCAAATGGCTGGAAGAGCAAATTGTTGCACTGGCCACCACGCAGACTGACCGTGGTCTGGTGATGACCCTCGGCGATGTGTTGTTCGACACCGGTGAAGCGGAGCTGAAAAACTCGGCCAACCGTGTCGTGCTGAAGATCGTCCAGTTTCTGCAACTGAACCCGAAACGCGTGGTGCGCATCGAGGGTTACACCGACAGCACCGGCGGCAAGCAGGAAAACCTCAAACTGTCTCGCGACCGCGCGCAATCGGTGGCGGATGTGCTGATGGACCTTGGCATCGAGGACAAACGCATTCAGGTCGAAGGTTACGGCGACGAATACCCGGTGGACGCCAACGCTTCCGAGCGTGGACGTGCACAGAACCGTCGAGTGGAAATTGTCTTCTCCGACGAAAAAGGCCAGCTCGGCGCCGCCCGCTAAGGGTGGCGTCTCTGGAAAGCCCGGGCTGTCAGGCAGCACCGGGCTTTTTTACGTCTGTCGATTGGCTCGCAAATCAGTACAGTCGAGGGCAGACACCGCACTGTATGGTCGACTAAAGTGGCAACTGTCCCAGTACACTTCTAAACTGTTCCGGTATTGTTTCACACAAGAATAAAATGCCCGTGAAATCGAGTGCTGCGTCATGACCAATCTCTTGCTCTACCAACGTATTGCTCAGCAACTGGCCGAAGACATCCGCCGTGGTGTCTATCAACCGGGGGAGCGCGTGCCTTCGGTGCGCAAGATGAGTTCGCAGCTCAACGTCAGTCATGCAACGGTGTTGCAGGCCTACGCCAATCTCGAAGATCAGGGGCTGATTCGCGCACGGCCGCAGTCTGGTTATTACGTGCACCAGACTCCCGCGCTGACCGCGCCGACGCCGGACATTGCCCGGGTCGAGCGTCCAGGTCTGGTCACCCGCAGCAGCATCATTCAACAGGTTCTGGTCGAGTCGCGCCGCGAAGGCGTGTTTCCGCTGGGCGCAGCCGTGCCGAGCGTGGATTATTTGCCGGTACGTGCGCTGCATCAGCAATTGGCCAAAGTGACCCGTTTCCACAGCCCGCGCGCCTTCAGCTACATGTTCAGCCCCGGTTTCGAGCCTTTGCGGCGGCAAGTGGCGATCCGCATGCGCGACGCTGGCGTAGTGGTCGATCCGTCGGAAGTGGTGATCACCCACGGCTGCGTGGACGCGCTGCAGATGTCGCTGCGGGTGCTCACCCGGCCGGGCGATCTGATCGCTGCCGAATCGCCGACCTATTACGGCCTGCTGCAACTGGCGGACCTGCTCGGTCTGAAAGTCATCGAAATTCCCAGCGATCCTGCCACCGGCATGAGCCTCGAAGCCTTGCAACTGGCCGCCAACCAATGGTCGATCAAGGCGCTGGTGCTGACCACGCGCCTGAGCAATCCCTTGGGCGGCACCATGCCGGAAGAGCGGCAAAAACAACTGCTGCGCCTGGCCTCCGACTTCGATATCCAGATCGTCGAAGACGACATCTACGGCGAGTTGATGTTCGAGCAAGGTCGCACCAAAGCCCTTAAGGCTTATGACCGGCTGGATCGGGTGATCTACTGCTCGAGTTTCTCCAAGACATTGTCACCGGGTGTGCGCATTGGCTGGATGATCGCCGGCAAGTACCAGCAGGAGATTCAGCGCTTGCAGACTTTCAGCACCCACTCGGCGTGCAGTGTGACGCAGATGGCGATTGCCGCTTATCTGGAAAACGGTGGCTATGACCGGCATTTACGCTACATCCGCCAGGAATACCGGAAAAACCTCAGCGCCTTCCAGTTGGCGGTGCAGCAATACTTCCCCGAGGGCACGCAAATGACCCGGCCCACGGGCGGTTTCATCCTTTGGGTGAGTCTGCCGGGGAGGGTGAATACCCAGGAATTGCATGTGCGCGCATTGCAGCAGGGCATCAGCATTGCACCGGGGTTGATCTTCAGTAATACCGAACAATTCAACCACTGTATCCGCCTCAATTGCGGGATTCCGTGGAACCGGGAAGCGGAGCGGGCGTTGATGACTTTGGGCTTGCTGGCGACGCAGCTGTGTCAGGAAACTGCGGGCGGTTTCTGAATGAGCGGCCGCTGATGCTTGTCTTGTGGCGCGCAACAGGCGAGCATGTGGCCCTCTGCCGTTAGTGTCGTTGGGTCCATGAAAGCGATTTTTCCTGCCGCCGGGGTTTTGTTGTGTTTGCTGATGATCGGGCACGCGCCTGTGGTCTTCGCGGCCGCCGTGCAGGATAAGCCTGCTGCCACCAGCACAGCGAAGAAGTCAGCGGCCAGTCAGAAAAGCACTCCGGTCAAGAAAGCCCAGCCGAAAAAAGCGGCCCCGGTGAAGAAACGCCCACCGATCGCTTCCAAGTCCAAACCTGCCAGTGAAGTGGCGAAAACCAAATTGCCTCCGGCGAAAATTGATCTGAGCCTGCCCAAGGATATGGTGCAGGAGCTCAAGCCCGAGGGCACCGTCGAGCTGCCCAAGCGCGAGCCGATCCTGCCGCAGTTTTTCGGTGAGAAAAACAGCGGATTTCAGCTCAACGGCCGTTTGCTCAGCAACGAAATGCAGCTGCAACTGCGCAACGAAGAGCGTCGCGAAGTTGAAGGCGCAGCGCTGGATTTCGAATTCAAGCAATAAATCGTCCCGGCTGTGACCCGCCGAGCAGACACTTTGTCGGAGACTGGTCAGTCACTTTCGCGAATCGCTAAAAACCCCGGTATCGGCAATTTAAAACAGCCGTTTTAGCGGGTACTCTGTTCCGCGTCTCTTTAATACATCGCCCATCGCGAGGATTTGCCCGTCATGAAATGCCGTGAAGGCTGTGGCGCTTGCTGCATTGCCCCTTCCATCAGCTCGGCCATTCCCGGTATGCCCGATGGCAAACCTGCCGGCGAACGTTGCGTGCAGCTCTCGGTCGAAAACCTGTGCAGCATTTTCGGCCGTCCGGAGCGCCCTGCCGTCTGTTCTGGTTTCTCTGCCGACATCGAAGTCTGCGGCAGCAGCTCGGAAGAAGCGATCAGGCTGATCGGCTGGTGGGAGCAAATGACGGCGGCGTGATGTGTCAAACGAACGGAACTTCAACAATAAGGAATAAGACTATGGGTTCGCTGCATCGTATCGCTGTGTTGTGTGGTTTGACCGCTGTACTGGCCACCTCGGTTGCCCAAGCCGAAGACTGGAAAGTCGCCAAGAACGAAGACGGCATCAAAGTCTCCCTGAGCGAAGTGCCTGGTTCGGACTACAAGTCCTATCAGGGCGTCGCGCTGATGAAGACCACCGTCGCCAAACTGCGCGCACTGCAGGAAGACGTATCCGGCGCCTGCGCCTGGATCCACGAGTGCAAAACCCAGAAACTGCTCAAACACGAAGGCGATCAGAGCTGGACCTACACCCAGTTCAACACGCCTTGGCCAGTGACCCCGCGTGATTCGGTGCTGAAAGTCACCACCGTTGAAGGCGCCGATGGCAGTCTGACCCGCAACCTGGAAGGCTTGCCGACGTACATGCCGGAAGAAAAAGGCTTCGTCCGCGTGCAGCAGGTCAAGGGCTTCTGGAAGTTCGTGCCCAAGGGTGACCAGGTTGAAGTGACCTACCAAGTGCACACCGAGCCAGGTGGCAGCGTGCCGGCGATGGTTGCCAACAAGTTTGTCGTGGATGCGCCGTTCAACACCCTCAAAGCCTTGAAAGAACGCGCCGAGAAGTAATCTCGCGCGCAAACGGAACGCCCCGACCGACTCGGGGCGTTTTGTTTTGTATCTATATTGTGTTTCCAGATATGCGTTGCACGAAATTTTCACAAAGCGTTCAAGACAATTCGCCCGCGCTGTTTGTCTGCTATGACCGCTCTAAATGAAAGTGTCTGGCAGCGCGGCAGTAATCAATGGCAATGGTGCGGGTGATCGTGCAACATTTGCGCACCGCGCAAACCCCGGGGCCTGGAATGGCCAATAGAGGGTATGGCGCCGCTGTATTTTGCAACTTCAACTTCCAATGGGTCCTTAAACGACATGGCAAACCCGGACGCCCTGAATCAGCAGCGATCTTCTGCTCGCCTGCTGCAACCGACCGTCAAATCGCATCTGGCCTACACGTTGCTTTGTGCGCTGGTCATGATGGTGATGTTTTCCGTGCTGCGCCTCGCGCTGCTGGTCTACAACCGCGAGATGATCCTTGATACCCCGGCTTCGACCTTCCTCGAAGCCTTCGCCAATGGCCTGCGTTTCGACCTGCGCCTGGTGGTTTACCTGTGCATTCCGCTGGTGCTGGCACTGTTCAGTGCCCGCGCCATGGCCGCGCGCGGTTTCTTCCGCCTGTGGCTGACCATCGCCTCGAGCATCGCGCTGTTCCTCGGCCTGATGGAGATGGACTTCTACCGCGAGTTCCACCAGCGCCTTAACGGTCTGGTGTTCCAGTACGTGAAAGAAGACCCGAAAACCGTGATGAGCATGCTCTGGTACGGTTTCCCGGTGGTGCGCTATCTGCTGGCGTGGGTCATCGGCACGGTGATTCTCACCCTGGCCTTCAAAGGTGCTGATCGCGCCACGCGCCCACGCGGGCCGTTCAGTGGTGGCAATGTCGGCACTCGCCAAGTGGCGCCGTGGTACACCCGCCTCGCCGTATTCGTGGTCTGCCTGCTGATCTGCGTGGTAGCCGCCCGTGGCACTCTGCGTCAGGGCCCGCCAATGCGTTGGGGCGACGTCTACACTACCGAATCGAACTTCGCCAACCAGCTCGGCCTCAACGGCACGCTATCGTTGATCGCCGCTGCCAAGGACCGCATGGGCGAAGACCGCGACAACATCTGGAAAGCCACGCTGCCGCAAGAGCAAGCGCAGAAAATCGTGCGCGACATGCTGGTGATGCCGGACGACAAACTGGTCGATGGCGACATCGCCGCCGTGCGCCGTGACTACATGCCGCCCGCCGACAAGACCCTGCCGATCAAGAACGTCGTGGTGATCCTGATGGAATCCATGGCCGGTCACTCGGTCGGTGCTCTGGGTGCGCCGGGCAACATCACGCCATACCTGGACAAACTGTCGAAGGAAGGCCTGCTGTTCGACCGCTTCTTCTCCAACGGCACGCACACCCACCAGGGTATGTTCGCGACCATGGCGTGCTTCCCCAACCTGCCAGGTTTCGAATACCTGATGCAGACCCCGGAAGGCAGCCACAAGCTGTCGGGCCTGCCGCAGTTGCTCAGCCACCGTGACTACGACGACGTCTATGTCTACAACGGCGACTTCGCCTGGGACAACCAGTCGGGTTTCTTCAGCAACCAGGGCATGACCAACTTCGTTGGCCGTAACGATTTCGTTGACCCGGTGTTCTCTGATCCGACCTGGGGGGTGTCCGACCAGGACATGTTCGACCGCGGTCTGGTCGAGTTGAAGAAACGCGAAAGCGGCAAGCCGTTCTATGCGCTGCTGCAAACCCTGTCCAACCACACGCCATACGCCTTGCCGACACCCTTGCCGGTCGAGCGCGTCACCGATCGTGGCAGCCTCAACGAACACTTGACCGCGATGCGCTACTCCGACTGGGCGCTGGGTCAGTTCTTCGAGAAGGCGCGGAAAGAGCCGTACTTCAAGGAAACCCTGTTTGTCATCGTCGGTGACCACGGTTTCGGCAACGAACGCCAGATCACCGAAATGGACCTGGGCCGCTTCAACGTGCCGATGCTGATGATCGCGCCGGGCATCCAGGAGAAGTTCGGCACTCGCGACCACACCGTGGGTACGCAGATCGATATCGTGCCGACCATCATGGGTCGTCTCGGGGGCGAAGTGCGCCATCAGTGCTGGGGCCGTGACCTGCTCAACCTGCCGGAAGGCGACACCGGTTTCGGTGTGATCAAGCCGTCGGGCAGCGAGCAGACCACCGCCATCGTCACCGCTGACCAGATTCTGGTGCTGCCGAAAGACAAAGACATGTCGGCGAAAATCTATCAGTACCAACTGGGCGCCAACCCAAGTGCCGAGGTTATCCCGAATGCACCGCGCACCGCCGAGTTGAAACAGAAACTCGAGGCGTTCCTGCAAACGGCGACCAAGAGCCTGATGGACAACACCGCCGGTGTGGTTAACGGCAAGCCGGACTAACGCTTGGTAAAGTGAAAGTTCGCGCAATAAAAAAGAGGCCCTGAAAAGGGCCTCTTTTTTTTGCCGGTTAGATCGTTATATCCGGCCAAGTAGCAACAGCACCAGCAGCACGACCAACACCACACCAATGATGCCCGACGGGCCATAACCCCAACTTCTGGAGTGCGGGAAGACCGGCAGACCACCGATCAGCAACAGGATCAGGATGATGATAAGAATTGTGCCCATGTCGATTTCCTTGTTGAGAGAGTTCGAGAAGTCTTGGTGTTCAAGGGGCGACTGGAGACTAAGTAATTCCAGACGGCTTACAAATTCCGACTGCCGCGAGTGAAAGAAAATTCAATGTTTTTTTAATGTATTTAGATTTCAGGCTTATTTCCTTTTGCCGATTCCCAAGTGCAGAACTTAGTCCCCGTGATCGAATCCAACGCGCCACGGTTTGCCACCACCATTCAGCAATCTGATGGAGCGTGGGCGCATTCAGAACCTTCGCTACACTCGGCGCATCTTCCCCAGAACAACAAGGCTGTGTGCTATGCAAAATCGCATGATGATCACTGGCGCAGGCTCAGGCCTGGGTCGCGAAATAGCGCTGCGCTGGGCGCGCGAAGGCTGGCAACTGGCGCTGTCGGATGTCAGTGAGCCCGGTCTGCAGGAAACCCTCAAATTGGTGCGCGAGGCGGGCGGCGACGGCTTTGTCCAGCGCTGCGATGTGCGTGATTACAGCCAGCTCACCGCGTTCGCCCAGGCTTGCGAAGAGAAACTCGGTGGCATCGACATCATCGTCAACAACGCTGGCGTGGCCTCGGGCGGATTCTTCAGCGAGCTGTCGCTGGAAGATTGGGACTGGCAGATCGCGATCAACCTGATGGGCGTGGTCAAGGGCTGCAAAGCCTTCCTGCCACTGCTTGAACAGAGCAAAGGAAAGATCATCAACATCGCGTCCATGGCGGCCTTGATGCAAGGCCCGGCGATGAGCAACTACAACGTCGCCAAGGCTGGCGTCGTAGCGCTGTCGGAAAGTCTGTTGATCGAACTGGCACAGCAGGAAGTCGGCGTACACGTAGTCTGCCCATCGTTCTTCCAGACCAACTTGCTCGACTCGTTCCGTGGCCCGACCCCGGCAATGAAAGCGGCGGTCGGCAAGTTGCTGGAAAGTTCGCCAATCACCGCCGCCGATATCGCTGACTACATCTATCAGCAAGTCGCCGCCGGCGAATTCATGATCCTGCCTCACGAGCAGGGGCGTATGGCCTGGGCGATCAAGCAGAAAAACCCGCACTTGCTCTATAACGAAATGACCTCGATGGCCGAGAAAATGCGCGCCAAGGCCAAGCAGAACAACAGCTGACCTTGCCCGTTGCAGATTGCGTCGTTAGGGTGGCCGCAATGGTCACCCTGTCGAGACGCGTCAATGCTCAATTACTTGTGGTTCTTCCTCGCGGCGTTGTTTGAGATCGCCGGCTGCTTCGCCTTCTTCATGTGGTTGCGTCAGGGCAAAAGTGCGTTGTGGGTCATCCCGGCGCTGCTCAGTCTGACGCTGTTTGCGCTGCTGCTGACCCGTGTCGAAGCCAATTACGCCGGGCGTGCCTACGCCGCTTATGGCGGGATTTACATCGTCGCTTCCATAGGCTGGCTGATGGTGGTCGAGCGGGTTCGTCCATTGGGATCGGACTGGATTGGCGTGGCGTTGTGTGTGATCGGCGCCAGCGTGATTCTGTTCGGGCCGCGGTTTTCCGCTGCTTGAGACGTCGTGCGTGAGAAACGTCTTACGGCTCGGTGCCTGTGGGTCTGTAAGGCAAAACTGATTTGCTCGCCGCGCATTGAACAGCGGCGGCAAGCCGCGCATCTTCAGGGTCTGTTAACCCTGAAGGACGAACCCCCATGCTAGTACTCAGCCGTGTTGTCGGTGAGTTGATTTCCATCGGCGACGATATTTCCCTGCGCGTCCTGTCCGTGAACGGATCAAGCGTGCGCTTTGGCGTCGAGGCGCCGCAGAAGGTCAATGTGCATCGCGCGGAGGTCTATGACCGGATCAAGCGCAAGCAGGCCGTTGAAAAAGTCCGCTGAAGCTTTTCAGTCGAACAGATGCTTGGGCACGTCGTGTTTGAGCATCAACTGGCATTGCTCGCTTTCCGGGTCGAAGACGATCAGCGCCTGGCCCTTGGTCAATGCCTGACGCACACGCAGCACGCGGGTTTCCAGCGGCGTGTCATCGCCATTGTCGGTGCCGTCGCGGGTGACGAAATCCTCGATGAGGCGGGTGAGGGTGTCGACTTCAAGAGCGTCGTAGGGGATGAGCATGGGGCACCTCGGTCAAATCAATGGCGGGATGCTACGGCGAATGCGATTGGCCTGCCAGTTTTGTGTTGCCTGATGTGGCCCTATCGCCAGCAGGGCTGGCTCCCACATTTGGAATGCATTCCCCCTGTGGGAGCCAGCCCTGCTGGCGATGGCAATTTTCCCGACAACGCTGACTCAACTGTCGGAACGCTGCCCCACCAAGCTATCCACCGACGGCACCCGCGTATCGCTCTCCATCTGCGTGTCATGTTCGATCTGATGACTGAAGCGATCCAGCGAAGCATTCGCCGGTGCCGCATCGCTGGCAAACACCGGCGGACTCAGGATGTAAGCGCCCAACAACCGGCTCAACGCCGCCAGACTGTCGATGTGCGTGCGCTCATAACCGTGGGTTGCGTCGCAGCCAAAGGCGAGCAGGGCGGTGCGGATGTCGTGGCCGGCGGTCACCGCAGAATGCGCATCGCTGAAGTAGTAGCGGAAAAGGTCGCGGCGCACCGGTAACTCGTTTTCACTGGCCAGGCGCAGCAAGTGCCGCGACAGGTGATAGTCATACGGCCCGCCGGAATCCTGCATCGCCACGCTCACCGCGTGCTCACTGGAGTGCTGACCCGGGGCGACCGGGGCGATGTCGATGCCGACGAATTCGCTGACGTCCCACGGCAATGCTGCCGCTGCGCCGCTGCCGGTTTCCTCGGTGATGGTGAACAGCGGATGGCAGTCGATCATCAGTTCCTGACCGCTGTCGACGATGGCTTTGAGCGACGCGAGCAGGGCGGCAACGCCTGCCTTGTCATCGAGGTGACGGGCGCTGATGTGCCCGCTTTCGGTGAACTCCGGCAACGGGTCGAACGCCACCACGTCGCCGACGCTGATGCCCAGCGAGTCGCAATCGGCCTTGGTCGCGCAATAGGCGTCCAGGCGCAACTCGACGTGATCCCAACTGATCGGCATCTCGTCTACGGCCGTGTTGAATGCGTGACCGGACGCCATCAGCGGCAACACGCTGCCGCGAATCACACCGTTGTCGGTAAACAGGCTGACGCGGCTGCCCTCGGCGAAACGGCTCGACCAGCAGCCCACCGGGGCCAGGGTCAGGCGGCCGTTGTCCTTCACCGCACGGACGGCGGCACCGATGGTGTCCAAGTGCGCAGAAACTGCGCGGTCAGGGCTGTTTTTCTTGCCCTTGAGCGTGGCGCGGATGGTGCCGCGCCGGGTCATTTCAAAGGGAATGCCGAGTTCTTCCAGACGCTCGGCGACGTAACGCACGATGGTGTCGGTGAACCCGGTGGGGCTGGGAATGGCGAGCATTTCCAGCAGGACTTTTTGCAGGTAGTTGAGATCCGGTTCGGGGATTTGCGTGGTCATGGAAACTCCTGATGGGTTAAGCACACCGATGGTTTCGATGAGGAAGAATGGTGATGAATCTGAGGGCCTCTTCGCGTCAGCCCAGACAAAGCAGAATCAAGAAATGGCCGGTTGACTGTGCGGAAACAACAAATCGACAAAACGCTCCGCCGTCGGCTGCGGTTCATGGTTGGCTAACCCGGCGCGTTCGTTGGCCTCGATGAACACGTACTCCGGCTGATCCGCTGCCGGCACCATCAAATCCAGGCCAACCATCGGAATATCCAACGCCCGCGCGGCGCGCACAGCAGCGTCGACCAGCGTCGGGTGCAGAATCGCCGTGACATCCTCCAGCGTGCCGCCGGTGTGCAAATTCGCCGTACGGCGCACAAACAGATGCTCACCCGCCGGCAAAATGCTGCTGTAGTCGTAGCCCGCGGCATGCAAGGTGCGCTGGGTCTCGTGATCCAGCGGAATCTTGCTCTCGCCACTGGTCGCTGCTTGCCGACGTCGGCTCTGGGCCTCGATCAATGCACCGATGGAATGATGACCGTCGCCGACCACTTCCGCCGGCTTGCGAATCGCCGCCGCGACCACTTCAAAACCGATCACCAGAATCCGCAGATCGAGACCTTCGTGGAAGCTCTCCAACAGCACGCGGCTGTCGAACGACTTGGCCGATTCGATGGCCTTCTGCACCTCTTCGATGCTCTGCAGATCCACCGCCACCCCTTGGCCCTGTTCACCGTCGAGCGGCTTGACTACCACCCGTTGATGCTCATCGAGGAAGGCCAGATTGTCGTCGGCATTACCGGCCAATTGCTGCGACGGCAGATTCAGCCCCGCTGATTTCAGCACCTTGTGGGTCAGGCTTTTGTCTTGGCACAGGCTCATGCTGATCGCGCTGGTCAGGTCGCTCAGCGATTCCCGGCAACGCACGCGCCGCCCGCCGTGGCTCAGGGTGAACAACCCGGCATCGGCATCGTCGACTTGCACATCGATGCCCCGCCGATGGGCTTCTTCAACGATGATTCGCGCGTACGGATTGAACTGCGCTTCCGGCCCCGGGCCAAGAAACAGCGGCTGGTTGATACCGTTTTTGCGCTTGATCGCGAAAGTCGACAGGGTGCGGAAACCCAGCTTGGCGTAGAGGCTTTTCGCCTGACGGTTGTCGTGCAACACCGACAGATCCAGATAGCTCAGACCGCGACTCATGAAGTGCTCAATAAGGTGACGCACCAGCACTTCGCCAACGCCGGGGCGCGAGCACTGCGGGTCAACCGCCAGACACCACAGGCTGCTGCCGTTTTCCGGATCGTTGAACGCTTTCTGATGATTCAGGCCCATAACGCTGCCGATCACCGCGCCACTGTCCTCATCCTCAGCCAACCAATACACCGGGCCGCCCTGATGATGCGGGGTCAGCAGCGTGGCATCGATCGGCAACATACCGCGCGCCGAATACAACTGATTGATCGCCTGCCAGTCCGCCTCGCTCTGCGCGCGGCGGATACGGAAGCCACGAAACACGCGGGTGGCCTGGCGGTAATCGCTGAACCACATGCGCAACGTATCGGACGGATCGAGAAACAGCTGTGTCGGTTCCAGCCCGAGAATCTGCTGCGGCGCGGCGACGTACAAGGCAATGTCGCGCTCGCCGGGCTGCTCGTTGAGCAGTTCCTGAGCCAGTGACGCCGGGTCGGGAAAGGTGTGGCCGATCAGCAACCGGCCCCAGCCGCAATGTACGGCAATGGGATCGGCGGCCAGCGCGCTGCCGTCTTCGGCCAGACGCGCCTGCAAGCGTTCATAAGACGGTGTCTGCCCGCGAAGCAAACGCTGGTTGATGGCCGTGGCGTGGGGTTTCATCGATCAGATTCCTTGTTCACTGAGCCACAGGTTCAGGGCCGCCAGTTGCCACAGTTTCGAACCGCGCAACGGCGTCAGTTGGCCTTGCGGGTCGGTCAGCAGTTTGTCGAGCATGGCCGGGTTGAACAGGCCGCGATCCTGACTCGGATCAAGCAGCAGCTCGCGCACCCAGTTCAGTGTGTCGCCCTGCAAATGCTTGAGGCCTGGCACCGGGAAGTAGCCTTTTTTGCGGTCGATCACTTCACTCGGAATCACTCGGCGCGCAGCTTCTTTCAGCACTTGCTTGCCGCCGTCGGGCAGCTTGAATTTGCCCGGTACGCGGGCCGAAAGCTCGACCAGTCGATAGTCGAGAAATGGCGTACGCGCTTCCAGGCCCCAAGCCATGGTCATGTTGTCGACGCGCTTGACCGGGTCATCGACCAGCATCACCGTGCTGTCCAGACGCAGGGCTTTGTCCACTGCGGCATCAGCGCCGGGCTGGGCAAAATGTTCCTTCACGAAGTCGCCGGCAGCGTCATTCGCGGTCAGCCATTTTGGCTGTACGGTGGCGGCGTAATCGTCGTAGCTGCGGTCGAAAAACGCGTTGCGATACGCCGCGTACGGATCGGCGGCGCCGTCGACTTGTGGATACCAGTGATAACCGGCGAACAACTCATCCGCGCCCTGACCGCTCTGCACCACCTTGCAGTGCTTGGCCACTTCGCGCGACAGCAGATAGAAAGCAATGCAGTCGTGGCTGACCATCGGTTCGCTCATGGCGCGGAACGCGGCGGGCAGTTGCTCGATGATCTCTTTCTCGTCGATGCGCAATTGGTGGTGCTGGGTGCCGTAGTGTTTGGCGATCAGATCCGAGTATTGAAATTCGTCACCGCGCTCGCCGCCGGCATCCTGGAAACCGATAGAGAAGGTCGAGAGATTCTCCACGCCGACTTCACGCAACAGACCGACCAGCATGCTCGAATCGACACCGCCGGACAGCAGCACGCCGACATCCACCGCCGCACGCTGACGAATCGCCACCGCTTCGCGAGTGCTGTCGAGAACGCGGTCGACCCAGTCTTCGAGGGTCAGATTTTTCTCGTCATCGTGTGGGCCGTACGGCAGCGTCCACCAGGTTTTCTGCTCGGTGGTGCCATCGGCTTCAACGCGCATCCAAGTGGCTGGCGGCAGTTTTTCTATGCCCGCCAGCAGGGTGCGCGGTGCCGGGACCACGGCGTGGAAATTCAGGTAATGATTGAGCGCCACCGGATCGAGAATCGGGTTGATGTCGCCACCCTTGAGCAGCGCCGGCAGGGCCGAGGCAAAACGCAAGCGCTGGCCGGTGCGCGACAGGTACAGCGGCTTCACGCCGAGACGGTCACGGGCGATGAACAGGCGCTTGGCGTCGCGTTCCCAAATGGCAAACGCAAACATGCCGTTGAGTTTCGGCAACAGCGCTTCGCCCCAGGCGTGATAACCCTTGAGCAGCACTTCGGTGTCGCCACCGGAATAGAAGGCATAGCCCAGCGCTTCGAGCTCAGCGCGCAATTCCGGGAAGTTGTAGATCGCGCCGTTGAAGGCCAGGGACAGGCCGAGCTGACTGTCGATCATCGGCTGCGCCGAGCCGTCCGACAGGTCCATGATTTTCAGGCGACGATGACCCAGGGCAATCGGCCCTTGGGCATGAAAACCCCACGCGTCGGGGCCGCGAGGGGCCAAGTGATGGGTGATTCGCTCGATGGCTGCAAGGTCTGCAGGTTGTTGATCAAAACGTAACTCGCCAGCTAATCCGCACATAAAGTCCTTACCGGTTTTTCCGTTGGGGAGGGGCAAATGACACCGCGCCATAAGGGCGGGTACTCAGAAACTGACCCGCCTCGATCAGCGGAGTTTTAGAACGATAAGTTATAAGAGGGGTTGTCAGACCGGCGGCCCATAGCGCAAAAAGGCGAGGCGTGTGCGGTATCCGGGTATCGCATACATGCGGATTACTGCTGAAAACACGCGCTCATCGGACAGCTTTTCGTGTTTTTCACAGGCCCTTGGAATCGCTAGGGTAACGGCTCGATCCAGCGATAAAGGAATATTGCCGATGACGACCACTGACACGAAAAACCCGGCATCGCCCCCCGCCGCGCCCCCTCCAGCGACGCCAGCAGAAACTGTCGTAACACCACCGACAGCGGAGCAGGTATTGAAGACCTTGCTGGAGGCCACTGGCGATCTGGACACGGCTGAAGCCCTGCAGAACAGCCTGCCATCCTGGCTCCTCAACGCCCCGTCGAAAACCTTGGCCGCGCTGGACAAGACCGCCCGAGCGCTGCAGGCCAGCCGGACTAAAGTCGAAGCCGATCTGGGCAAGCTGCGCCCGTTGAAGACGTTCTGCAGCAATGCGCTGAATGAAGCGTTGGTCAAACAATGGGAAGACGTTGGGTTCGACGTGGAGCTCGACAGACTCGAGCTGCCCGGGGCTGACTGTGGTTGCGCCCCGGAAGCAAAAACCAGCAGCGACCAGACTTTGCTGACGATCACCCAAGCCGTCGACACCACCACACAAGTGGGCACTGCGGCGGTGCAGGCCGGCATTGCCAGCACGGAAACCGCCGTCGACCCGGCAACGAAGATCTCCGCCCCGAAAGCCGCCGCAACCCCCCAAATCAACCATCCCGTTGGCCACCCAGTCGATGCTGGACGCGGCGATGCAAAACTTCACCGCCGATGAAGAGAAGGCCGACGGTTTTCCCGATGGCAGCGTGGTGAAAATTGCCAGCAGTGACGAAGATATCGACGGCTTGACCCCGCACGCGTTCGCCCGACTGTGTCGTCAACTTGATCTGGGCAAACAGTACCAGACCCATTTCGAGGAAGTCGTCGGGTTGCGCGACGACAAAGGCAAGACCGTGGTCAACAGCCGCATCAGCCAGGACATTGCGGCCATGAAAAAGCTGCTGCTGCAACTGGACGTACAACTGGCCCGAGCCAAATCCGATATCAGTCCTTCCCGGGGTGAGCTATTGCAGCGACTCATCGACGCGGATGGTGTGGCCGGCCCGACCACCCTGCACGTGCACAACCTGCCGCTGATCATGCAAGGCATCGAGATTCACGGGGCGTGTGTCTGGGGTGTGGTGGTGTTTTCGGTGAATTCGATCGAGTCCCATGCCAACGAATGGTGCCTGGTGTACATGCCCGGCGAGCCCAAACGGCCGCTGTACGAATACCCCAGTTTCAATGCGTTCAAGGAATACCTGACGCTCAAGTTGCACGTCAAAAGCTACAAGGATTACTTCGCCAACTGCCTGGACGAAGACAACAAGGTCGACTTCTACAAAACCTTCGCCAGCAAACTCAATCTCGGCTCGATCAAGCAATTGCCGATTACTGTTCCGCTGTTCGACTTCATGGTGCAAAGCCATGTCGGCAAGTTGCAGATCGACGCGCGTTCGCTCGCCGTGCCGACGGCGGATGTCGATCAGGAGGAGCGCAAGAAGCGTCTGCTCAATTACATCGAAGTGGGGGTGACCGTTGCCTCGCTCGCCGGTTTTTTTGTACCCGGCCTCGGCCAGTTGATGATGGGCGTGGCCATCGGGCAGTTGCTCGGCGAGATCTATGAAGGCGTCGAGGATTGGCGTCATGGTGATCAGCAAGAAGCACTGCAGCATCTGCTCAGCGTGGTGGAAAACGTCGCGATGATGGGCGCGATGGCGGCCGGGCAAAGAGCCGTCACCGCGTTGGTCAAGCAAACCGTGCGTGCGCATCCGGAGTTTTTTGGTCAGTTCGCGAGCATTCTCAACGGTGCCGGGCAGCCGCGTTTGTGGAAGCCGCAACTCGCCGCTTACGCGCAATCGCTGCCTGAGGAGGCCATCAGCTTCGCCAACAATAGCGGCTTCTATCAAACACAGGGCAAGTCGTTCGGGCGCATCGGCAATCTGGTGTACGGCGGTGTGCGCACCCCCGAGTCGAAGACTTGGAAGCTCGAACACCCAACCCGCAAAGCCGCGTATTCGCCGACGCTCAAGCAGCACCCTGAGGGTGGTTGGCGTCACCCGGCGGAAAATGCCCGCGACTGGACCGGCGCCGGCTACGCCCTGAAGCGTATCGACCCCAGCCTGGCCGATGTGGAAGACCTGCGCCTGGACATGACCCGCCGGCTCACGCAAACCTCCCACGAGACGTTGTTTCACAGCTTCGATGAAAACGAGGCCTTGCCGCCGCGAATGCGCGACATGATCGAGCGCTTCAGGATCGAAGGGCGTCTGGACGGTTTCATTGAAGAAATGGAGCGCGGAGAAGCGTATAGCGGTGATTATGTGCAGGAACAGTTGCTGACCCTGCCGAAACTGAAAAACTGGCCGACGGATCACTTCATCAAAGTCGTCGGCAGTGACACCAGGACGCTCGCCACTTACCCCAACACTTTGGTGGAAGAGCCGTCGCTCGCCGTCACTGTCACGCAACAACAATTGGACGACGGCGATTTGCTCGACACGGTGATCAACCGGCTGAATCAGAAAGACGTGGATGCGCTGTTGGGCGCCAGTTACGCAAAAGATGAAAACGTCCAGTTGGCAAAAAAAATCGGTGCAGCGGTGAAGGCGAATCGGCGGCGTTTGTTCGATCAGCTCTACGGCGTTTATGACCAAGGCAACGCCGAAGAGGTGTTGAAACTGCGCCAAGCGTACCCCGAACTTCCCGCGCGCGTGGCGCAGAGCCTGATTGATCAGGCACCCAGCGTCGAACGCACAAGCTTGCGCAGCACCGGTCGGGTGCCGCTGGCACTGGCGCAAAGGAGCCGCGAAGCCGTGGGCATTTTGCGCCTGGATCGTGCGTTGAGCGGGTTGTACCTGACAACCCTGAGCAGCGCCGACAGTGAAAAACTGGCGATTCAATTGATGGCGCGTTTAGGCGGCTGGGGCACCGATTGGCGCCTGCAACTGCACGAGGGTTCGCTCAAGGGCACGCTGCTGGCGAGCGCCGGAAAGCCAACGGCGCCGGCGGCTGACACGTTCAAACTGGTCAAGTTGCGCGCTGGCTATGAGGCCTTCAACGGTGACGGCAGGTCCCTCGGGCGGGTGGCTGGCGGGCCTGAGGCGCTCTACGAGGGGATTCTGAAAACCTTGCCGCCGGCCAAGCAGCGCAAACTGGGCTTTGACGAGCCGCAGTCCGATGACGGGGCGCGGCTGCGTGGCAAGTTGCTGGACGTTGCCCTCGACGAGCGTGCGCAGGATGCCGGCATGAGCGCCGATGGCCAATACACACTGAAAGTCGCCGAACCGGCCTGTGTTCAGGCCGACCCACCGCTATTGTCGTCGAAGCATTCCAAATCGCTGCTGTACAAGGTGCGCAGGCTGTTTCCGTTATTCACCGAAGCGCAGGCCGACGAATTTCTCAACGGCGTGGGCGGTGATGCGCTTTCCCGCGAAAAGCATGTCCGACAGCTGCGGCGCGATCTGGAACGCCTCGGCGAAACCCTGGAATTCTGGCGCGAGAGCGACCCCAAGACCTCGGGGGCCGTCAAGGGGCGCGAGCTGGCGAAAAGTCGTCATACCTTGGCCAACCAGATCGAGGACAGCTTTCGTCGGCGGATTCTGTTACCTGACGCGCAAGGCCGGCCTGTGTGCGGGCTGAAGCTCGACGGCCTGCGCGTCGGCGACCTGCCGGTGCTGCCGGCGGACATCAATTTCGATCACATCAAACTGGTGTCGATGAAGAACATGCAACTGGATAACACCGTCGGCGGCTTTCTCGGTTCATTCAAACAGATCGAATCCCTGGAACTTGATAGCAATGAGCTCAGCGAATGGCCGCCGGTGATCACTGAGATGGCCAAGCTCGAGCGGCTGTGCCTGCCGGACAATCAAATCAAATTGACCGAGGCCTCGCTGAAGCAACTGGCCGATCTGCGCACGTTGCACACCTTGAACCTGAGCGGCAATCCATTGGGCGCGACCCCAGACGTAAAAAAGATGCTGGATCTGCGCTATCTGTCCCTGCGCAATACCCGCCTCACCGAATTGCCAGTGGGGTTGGCGCGCCTGCCGAATCTGGACCGGGTGGACTTGCGCAATAACGCGATCAAGGAACTGCCCGCGTGGCTGTTTGAGATGCCCAAACGCTTTACCGAAACGATCAATCTGCGTCACAACGAATTGTTGACCGCCAGTGCCGATGCGTTGAAAACCTATCGTGATCGGATCGGCATTGGCATGGGCTATCTGGAGGATGATCTGGCGCGCCTTGATGAGCAAAAGGCGCGCTCGACGTGGTTTCCGGAGCAGGCCGGTGATCAATGGTCCAAGCGTGAACCGGTGTGGAATGCGCTCAAGGACGATAAAACCGCCGAGGGGCTGTTTCATTTACTGGCGGAGTTGGGCAATACCGCCGAGAGCGACAAAGTCCGTGAGGACATGACGCAGCGGGTGTGGCAGGTTCTGCGCGCCGCAGAGGCGAAAACCAGTCTGCGCGAACAGTTGCTGGACCTGGCCGCCAACCCGATCAATTGCACGGATTCAGCGGCCTCGAATTTCAGTCATCTGGAAGTCGCTGTGGAAATCGACACGGTTGTTGCGGCGGCTGCCGAAGCCAGGGTGCCCGCCGCGCCGTTGATCAAACTGGGGCGCGGCCTGTTCCGCCTGGAACAACTGGAGCAGATCGCCCGCGATCATGTCAGCCGCAATTTGAGTGTCGATCCGCTGGAAGTCAGTCTGGCTTACCGCACCGGACTGGCCGATTACTACGACTTGCCGGGGCAGCCGCGCCACATGCGTTACGCGTCCCTGAGCGGCGTCAAAGCCGCGGATCTGGAGACTGCCATATCCAAAGTCGACGCGGCGGAACTGTCATCGAAGTGGATGGACTTCATCGTCCGCCAGCCGTTCTGGCGCGACTATCTCAGACGCACGGAGTCCGCGAGGTTCACCGACACCGATGAAGTCCATGCAGAGAAAATCCAGGCCGTGTTCGACCAGGCCGACACGCTCACCAGTGCCGAGTACCTCAAGCAACTCGACACGGTCATGGTGGCGAAAGACAAGGCTGAGACCGGTGTGTTCAAGACCCTGACCGGTGAAGCTCTGAAAGCGATCGACCTGGGCGTTTGCGCTATCCCCGATTGAGGGCGGTCATTTGCCGCGAATCAATTGGCGCAAGGCAAAACGGTTGGGGTGACACGCCTCGGCGACGCTGCGTGGCAACGGTAACGGTTCGTTGTCCAGCCACGCGGCGAGCAACTCGCCGGACAGTGGCGCGGTAATCAGGCCGCGTGAGCCATGGCCGCTGTTGACGTACAAACCGTCGAGCCACGGGCAGGCGATATCCGGCACCTGTCGGGCATCCTTGCTCAGTGCGGCGTAGGCACTGAGGAAGGCCTCGCGATCGGCGAGGGGGCCGACGATTGGCAGATAGTCAGGGCTGGTGCAGCGGAAAGCTGCACGGCCCTGAAGACTGTCGGCGGGTTGCGCGGCGATGTTCAGGCGTGCCACCAGGTCGGTGGAGATTTCTTCGAGCATCGCCAGATTGCCTTGGTGCTCGGCAAGGGTTGGCGTGAGGTCGTCGCTGTTGAAATCGAAACTGGCGCCGAGGGTGTGTTCACCGAGGCGGGCAGGGGCGACGTAGCCTTCGGCGCAGACCACCGTCGCCAGCGCCTGACTTGGCTCGGTTTGCGCGAGGCGGGTGATCTGTCCGCGAATGCGCTTGAGCGGCAATTCCGCGCTCTGCGCAAATCGTTTGATCTCAGCGGCGCCGGCCAGCACCACGACCGGCGCACTGGCCAGCAGGCGCTCGCCATCGAAGGCTTGCCATTGGTTCTCGACCTTGCGCAGTTCGAGTGCTTCGCGGTGGCTGAGCAACGTGACGTTCGGCTGTGCCGCCTGAGCCTGACACAGCGCCGGCGGATGCACCCAGCCGCCTTCGGGATAGTACAAACCGCCATGGGCCAGACCGACACCGGCCCGGGCTTGTGCTTCGGGCTGCTCCAGCCACTGCAACAGATCTTCCGGGAACGCCGCTGCCAACTGCGCGTGACGCTCGGCTTCCTTGGTATTGAAGGCCAGTTGCAGCACGCCGCAATCGTCCCAGTCGGTGCCGCGTTGCAGGGTTTCCAGCAACCGTCGGGTGTAACCGAAACCGCTGACGATCAGCTGCGACAACGCGGTGCCGTGGGCCGACAATTTCAGGTACAGCACGCCCTGTGGATTGCCCGAGGCTTCCTCGGCGACGCCCGCATGGCGTTCCAGCAGACTGACTTGCCAGCCCCGTGCCGCGAGGCTCGATGCCGTGGCGCAGCCGGCCAGACCGGCGCCGATCACTAGCGCCCGACGGTCGCCGGTCAGCGGCGCCGGGCGAGCGAACCATGGTTTTTGCGTGGCGGGTGGCGTCACGTCCGCCGGCCAGCCGAGAAATTCGCCGCGCAGGATTTCCCACTTGTGGCCGATGCCTGGCGTGCGTTTCATCTTGAATCCGGCCGCGTTGAGCAAGCGGCGCACCCAACCGGTACTGGTAAAGGTGCTGATGGTCGAGCCCGGCGCCGCCAGTCGCGCCAGTTCGACGAACAGTTCGGCAGTCCACATGTCGGGGTTTTTCGCCGGGGCAAAGCCGTCGAGAAACCATGCGTCGATCTGCGCATCCAATTGCGGCAATTGCTCCAGCGCATCGCCGATCAGCAAGGTCAGCGTGACGCGTCCATTATCCAAGGTGATGCGCTGAAAACCCTGATGAATCGCCACGTAGTGCTTGAGCAACTGATCGGCCAGCGGTTTGAGTTCCGGCCACAGGGCCAGAGCCCGTTGCAAATCGGCCGGGCTCAGCGGGTATTTTTCGACGCTGACAAAATGCAGCCGCGCACCGGCCACCGCGTTTTGCTCGAACAGTTGCCAGGCGCAGAGAAAATTCAACCCGGTGCCGAAGCCGGTTTCGCCGATGACCAGACGTCCCTCTGCCGACAACGCCGCGAAGCGCTCGGCCAGACGGTTCTGTTCGAGGAACACATAACGGGTTTCTTCCAGACCCGACTGGTCGGAAAAGTACACGTCATCGAACACTCGCGAACGCGGGCGTCCCTGGTCATCCCAATCGAGTTGGGCGTGGGGCAATACGGCTTTCATGGCAGGCTCGGCAACGACAAGGCCGCCATTCTAGCCGATCGCGCGGACGCTGCTTGATCCACGGCAAGGCTCGCCGACGATCACTCGCTGACAATCCGCAACCCGGGGGAATTTGTGCGCCGCGTCCGTGCCCAATCCGCTAGTCTTGCTGAATCCTGGAAGGAGCCGTCCCATGTTTGAATCCGCTGAAATCGGTCACGCCATCGACAAAGACACCTACGAGGCTGCCGTCCCTGCGCTGCGTGAAGCCTTGCTGGAAGCGCAGTTCGAGTTGCAGCAGCAAAAGCGTTTCCCGGTGATCATTTTGATCAACGGCATCGAAGGCGCGGGCAAGGGCGAGACGGTCAAGTTGCTCAACGAGTGGATGGACCCGCGCCTGATCGAGGTGCGCACGTTCGATCAGCAGAGCGATGAAGAACTGTCACACCCACCGGCGTGGCGTTACTGGCGGATGCTCCCGGCCAAGGGGCGCATGGGGATTTTCTTCGGCAACTGGTACAGCCAGATGCTCCAGGGGCGGGTGCACGGTTTGTTCAAGGATCCGCGTCTGGATCAGGCGATTGCCGGCGCCGAGCGTCTGGAAAAGATGCTTTGTGATGAAGGCGCGCTGATCTTCAAGTTCTGGTTTCACCTGTCGAAGAAGCAGATGAAGGCACGGCTCAAGGCGCTGGCCGATGACCCGTTGCACAGCTGGCGCATCAGCCCGCTCGACTGGCAGCAATCGGAAACCTACGACAAGTTCGTCAAGTACGGCGAGCGCGTGCTGCGCCGCACCAGTCGCGACTATGCGCCCTGGCACGTGATCGAAGGCGCGGACGCCCACTACCGCAGTCTGGCGGTCGGCAAAATTCTTTTGGAAGGTTTGCAAAACGCGCTGAAACGCCCGGATGTGCATCCGCACGATGTCAGCGCGGCACCGTTGGGCACGCCGGTCGATCAGTTGAATCTGCTCGACAGCCTCGACCTGACCCAGCGCCTCGACAAAAAGGACTACGAGGAACAATTGATCACCGAGCAGGCGCGCCTGTCCGGGTTGATGCGCGATAAACGCATGCGTCGTCACGCGCTGGTCGCGGTGTTCGAAGGCAACGATGCGGCCGGCAAGGGCGGGGCGATTCGCCGGGTGGCGGCGGCACTTGATCCGCGTCAGTACAACATCGTGCCGATTGCCGCGCCGACCGAAGAGGAACGTGCGCAGCCATATTTGTGGCGGTTCTGGCGACACATTCCGGCCCGCGGCAAGTTCACCGTGTTCGACCGCTCGTGGTACGGGCGGGTGCTGGTTGAGCGAGTCGAAGGCTTCTGCACACCGGCCGACTGGCTGCGAGCCTATGGCGAGATCAACGATTTCGAAGAGCAGTTGGCCGACGCTGGAGTCATCGTCGTCAAGTTCTGGCTGGCCATCGACAAGGACACGCAGATGGAGCGTTTCCAGGAGCGCGAGGAAATCCCGTTCAAGCGCTTCAAGATCACCGAAGACGACTGGCGCAACCGCGACAAGTGGGATGATTATCGCGCCGCCGTGGGCGACATGGTCGACCGCACCAGTTCGGAAATCGCGCCGTGGACGCTGGTTGAAGCCAATGACAAGCGCTGGGCACGGGTCAAGGTGCTGCGCACGATCAACCGTGCGCTGGAAGAGGCCTTCGAAAAATCCGACAAGCGCGCCAAGAAGCACAAGGACTGAACCGATGGGCACGCATACGCGGGGTGAATGATTGTCGCGGTCGTTGATACGGTGGACTTATGCTCGGTCCACTCTCAACCGACAACAACAATGAGGTATCCCATGCGTGAAGTGGTGATCGTCGACAGCGTGCGGACTGGCCTGGCCAAATCCTTTCGCGGCAAGTTCAACCAGACCCGCCCCGATGACATGGCGGCTCATTGCGTCAACGCGCTGCTGACGCGCAACGACATCGACCCGGCCAGCGTCGAGGATTGCATCGTCGGCGCCGGCTCCAACGAAGGCGCGCAGGGCTACAACATCGGCCGCAACGTCGCGGTGCTCTCGCGTCTGGGCACCGGCACGGCGGGCATGACCCTCAACCGTTTCTGCTCCTCGGGCTTGCAGGCGATTGCGATTGCTGCTAACCAGATCGCTTCCGGTTGCAGCGACATCATCGTCGCCGGCGGTGTCGAGTCGATCAGCCTGACGATGAAAAGCGTCAACACCGATCACCTGATCAACCCGTTGCTCAAACAGCAGACGCCGGGCATCTATTACACGATGGGCCAGACCGCCGAAGTGGTCGCGCGGCGTTATGGCGTCAGCCGTGAAGTGCAGGATCGCTATGCGCTGCAGAGCCAGATTCGCACTGCGCAGGCCCAAGCCGCCGGGCTGTTCGACGATGAAATCGTACCGATGGCGGTCAAGTATCGCGTTGAGGACAAGAACACTGGCGAGGTGCAGATCCTCGACGGCGTGGTCGATCGCGATGACTGCAACCGTCCGGACACTACTTATGAAAGCCTCGCTGGACTGAAACCGGTGTTTGCTGAAGACGGTTCGGTGACGGCGGGCAACTCGTCGCAGTTGTCTGACGGCGCGTCGATGACCCTGGTGATGAGTCTGGAAAAGGCCCTGCAATTGGGGCTCAAGCCGAAGGCGTTTTTCCGTGGCTTTACCGTGGCCGGTTGCGAGCCGGACGAAATGGGCATCGGCCCGGTGTTCTCGGTGCCGAAACTGCTCAAGGCCAAAGGTCTGCAGGTGGCGGACATCGATTTGTGGGAATTGAACGAGGCGTTTGCTTCGCAATGCCTGTACAGCCGTGATCGGCTGGAGATCGATAACGACAAGTACAACGTCAACGGTGGCTCGATTTCCATTGGTCACCCGTTCGGCATGACCGGGTCGCGGCAGGTTGGGCATTTGGTGCGGGAGTTGCAGCGGCGCAGTGTGCGTTACGGGATTGTGACCATGTGTGTTGGCGGCGGGATGGGGGCGACGGGGTTGTTTGAGGCGGTGCGCTAATCGCTGAGTTATTGGTTGTCTGATTGACCGCTTTCGCGAGCAGGCTCGCTCCCACATGGGTTCAGGGTGCGCATATTTTCCATGTTCACCCAAATCCTGTGGGAGCGAGCCTGCTCGCGAAGGCATCGACCGGATTTACCGGTTGGAATCCAGAAGCTGCATCCGCGCGATATAAGCTTTTATCTCCAGCTCAGCCTTCTCAGGACTTTCGAAAGGCCCCTCAAGGGTATTTTCCCGAGTACTGAAATACAGTTCGCCATTGACCCGGCACACCCGGTCGCTGCGAAAGTGCATTTCGGGAGCGCTGTCCTGGGCGCGCATTCCTAACATGATCGGTCTCCTTGGCTGAAGCGCTGGAAGGGATCCAATGAGCTTATGCCTGAAGCACTTGGCGCGCCCGCCCAGCCGATCAACGGCAGCGCGTCAATTAACTGCTGCGACCTGCACAGTTTCATTCGCGTCCTGACCGCAACTGTCCCTGTGTCGACCCGGGTGGCAAGCCTAGAATGGGCGCACTTGTCAGCAGGCTTTGGGGTTTCCATGCACATTTCATCCGGTCGCTGGGTCTACGGCTTGTTCCTGGCGCTGCTGACCGCGTTTCTCTGGGGCATCCTGCCGATCAAACTCAAACAGGTCTTGCTGGTGATGGACCCGGTCACGGTGACCTGGTTTCGCTTGATGGTCTCCGGCAGTTGCCTGTTCATTTATCTGGCCGCGGTCAAGCGCCTCCCCAGTCGCAAAGTGCTTGGGCCGAAGGGCGGCTGGCTGGTGCTGATGGCGGTACTCGGTCTGGTCGGTAATTACGTGCTGTACCTGATGGGCCTCAACCTGCTCAGCCCCGGCACCGCGCAACTGGTGGTGCAGATGGGGCCGATCATGTTGCTGATCGCCAGCCTGTTTGTGTTCAAGGAGCATTTCAGCATCGGTCAGGGCATCGGATTGTTGGTGCTGTTGCTCGGTTTTGTGCTGTTCTTCAATCAGCGCCTGGCTGAACTGCTCACCTCGCTATCGGATTACACCGCCGGCGTATTGTTGGTGCTGTTGGCGTCGACGGTCTGGACCTTTTATGCGCTCGGCCAGAAGCAATTGCTGACGGTGTGGAATTCGTTGCAGGTGATGATGGTGATCTATCTGTTCTGCGCGTTGTTGCTGACACCGTGGGTGCATCCCCTCGAAGCACTGGAACTGAGTCCGCTGCAGGGCTGGTTGTTGCTGGCGTGCTGCATGAACACCTTGATTGCGTACGGTGCGTTTGCCGAGGCGCTGGCGCATTGGGAGGCGTCGCGGGTCAGTGCGACCTTGGCGATTACGCCGCTGGTGACGTTTGGTGCGGTGGCGATTGCCGCCGGGATCTGGCCGGAATATGTGCATGCCGAACAGATCAATGCGCTGGGTTATGGCGGGGCGGTGCTGGTGGTGCTGGGGTCGGCGCTGGTGGCGTTGGGGCCGTCGTTGATTGCCGGGTTGAAGGCGCGGCGGATGAAGATGGCGGCCAGTTGAACCGCGCCGCTGCCATTCGCGAGCAGGCTCGCTCCCACAATTGACCGGATTCTCATGAGAGGAATGCAATCGAATGTGGGAGCGAGCCTGCTCGCGAAGACGGACTTTCAGGCGCCAAAAATCTCAGCCCTTGGCACCCGCCTCAATCATGTTCTCCGGCCGCACCCACGCATCAAACTCTTCATCGGTCAGATACCCCAACGCCAGCGCTGCCTCACGCAAGGTCAGCCCTTCGCTGTACGCCTTCTTGGCAATCTCCGCCGACTTGTCATAGCCGATATGCGGGTTCAACGCGGTCACCAGCATCAGTCCACGTTCCAGATGTCGGGCCATGACTTCGGCATCCGGCTCCAGCCCGGCGATGCAGTGCTGCTGGAAGTTGCTGCAGCCATCGCCGAGCAGGCGGATCGATTGCAGCAGGTTGTGGATGATCACCGGTTTGTACACGTTCAACTGCAGGTGCCCCTGACTCGCGGCGATACCGATCGTCACGTCGTTGCCCAGTACCTGGCAGGCGAGCATGGAAAGAGCTTCGCACTGGGTCGGATTGACCTTGCCGGGCATGATCGAGCTGCCCGGTTCATTGGCCGGCAGTTTGACTTCGGCAAAACCTGCACGCGGGCCTGAGCCGAGCAGGCGCAGGTCGTTGGCGATTTTCATCAGTGCCACGGCGAGGGTTTTCAGTGCACCGGAGAGGCTGGTCAGCGGTTCGTGGCCGGCGAGGGCGGCAAACTTGTTCGGCGCAGTGACAAAGGGCAGGCCGGACAGCGCCGCCAGTTCTGCAGCAATCGCTTCGCCAAAACCGTGTGGCGAATTCAAACCGGTGCCGACTGCGGTGCCACCCTGGGCCAGTTCACACACTGCCGGCAGCGCCGCGCGGATCGCCCGTTCGGCGTAATCCAGTTGCGCTATAAACCCCGACAGCTCCTGCCCGAAGGTAATCGGCGTCGCATCCATCATGTGCGTGCGCCCGGTTTTCACCAGTTTCATATGGCGCGCCGCCAGTTCGGCAAGGCCGCCGGACAACTCGGCAATCGCCGGCAGCAGTTGTTCCTGCACGGCGCGTGCGGTGGCGATGCTCATGGCAGTAGGGAAGCAGTCGTTGGAGCTTTGCGAGCGGTTAACGTGATCGTTCGGATGCACCGGCGTCTTGCCGCCGCGCGGGTTGCCGGCCAGTTCGTTGGCTCGACCGGCGATCACTTCGTTGACGTTCATGTTGCTCTGGGTGCCGCTGCCGGTCTGCCAAACGACGAGCGGAAACTGGTCGTCGTGCTGGCCGTCGAGCACTTCGTCGGCGGATTGTTCGATCAGGCGGGCGATGTCGGCGGGCAGGTCGCCGTTGCGGTCGTTAACCCGGGCGGCGGCTTTCTTGATCAGGGCCAGGGCGTGCAGTACCGGCAGCGGCATGCGTTCCTGACCAATGGCGAAGTTGATCAGCGAGCGTTGCGTCTGAGCACCCCAGTAGGCGTCGTCCGGGACTTCGATCTGGCCCAGGCTGTCGGTTTCGATACGGCTCATCGTGCACACTCCTGTTGGTCTGTTTGCGCAGTTTAGGCCGGCATCGGCCGTGGTGGTTCCCTCGAACCGATTGTTGACCGGTAAAACCCGGCCAATCAAGCGCGGCAAGGCTTGGGGGTTGAGCCGCGGCGTTTTTTAGGCGCAGAATGGTCGCCCTTGGGGTTTGACCTCGCTTTGCTTAAAAGGAAACTCGATGACTCGTCTTCGTGCCATCTGTACCGCGGTTGCACTGGTTTGCGCCAGCGGCCAGGTGCTTGCCGATACCGCCAGCCACAACGCCAGTGCCGAAGCTTTCCTGACGCTGGCTCACGCTGACAAACTCGGCACTCCGGTGTACATGCAAGTACAGCAAATGTTCGCTCAGCGTTTTGAGCAGACCAAAGCCCCGGAAGCCAAGAAAGCCGTTCTGGAAACCTACCAGGCCAAGGCCAACGCCGCGCTGGATCAGGCCATTGGCTGGAACAAGCTGAAGCCGGACATGGTCAAGCTCTACACCAGCAACTTCAGCGAATCCGAGCTGAAAGACCTGGTCGCGTTCTACCAGTCGCCACTGGGCAAGAAAGTCCTGGAAAAAATGCCGCAGCTGACCCAGCAATCGGCCCAGATGACCCAGGCCAAACTGGAAAGCGCCGTGCCAGTCGTCAACAAGCTGCTCGACGACATGACCAAAGAGCTGGACCCGAAAGGCGCTGCTGCGCCGGCCAAGAAGAAGTAAGCGGAGTTCGTGATGACCATGCAACAACGCATCGAATCGACGCTGGCTTTGCTTCAGCCTGAGCACCTGCAAGTGCTGGACGAAAGCCACATGCACAGTCGTGGGTTGCAGACCCACTACAAGGCTGTGGTGGTGAGCGCGCAGTTCGACGGCCTGAACCGGGTCAAGCGCCACCAGAAAGTCTACGGCACGCTCGGCGAGCTGATGGGCGAGTTCCATGCGTTGGCGCTGCACACGTACACCCCGCAGGAATGGGCAGAGATCGACGCCGCCCCGGCGTCGCCGACCTGTGCTGGCGGCAGCAAGCATTAAGCTTCGGTTTTTTGCTAGAATCCGCAACGCGCCGCTTACCCGGCGCGTTTTTTTTTGAATCCGGTTCACCCTTTGCGAGGGTAGCCACCTGGAGAAATACCCATGACACAACCGATTGTCGTGGCGGCACTGTATAAGTTCGTCACCCTCGAAGATTACGTCAACCTGCGCGAGCCCCTGCTGCAAGCGATGGTCGACAACCAGATCAAAGGCACCCTGCTGATCGCCGAAGAAGGCATCAACGGCACGGTGTCCGGCACCCGCGAAGGCATCGACGGCCTGCTCGCCTGGCTCAAGAACGACCCACGCATGATCGACATCGATCACAAAGAGTCGTACTGCGACGAGCAGCCGTTCTATCGCACCAAAGTCAAACTGAAGAAAGAGATCGTCACCCTCGGTGTTGAAGGCGTCGACCCGAACAAAAAGGTCGGCACCTACGTTGATCCGCAAGACTGGAACGCGTTGATCAGCGACCCCGAAGTGCTGTTGATCGATACGCGCAACGATTACGAAGTGTCGATTGGCACCTTCGAAGGCGCCATCGATCCGAAAACCACCAGTTTTCGCGAATTCCCTGATTACATCAAAGAACACTTCAACCCGGCCGTGCACAAGAAAGTCGCGATGTTCTGCACCGGTGGCATTCGCTGCGAGAAAGCCTCGAGCTACATGCTCAGCGAGGGCTACGAAGAGGTTTACCACCTCAAGGGTGGCATTCTGAAGTACCTCGAAGAGGTGCCGCAGGAAGAAACCAAGTGGCAGGGCGACTGCTTTGTGTTCGACAACCGCGTGACTGTGCGTCACGACCTCAGCGAAGGCGACTACGATCAATGTCATGCCTGCCGCACACCGGTCAGTGTTGAAGATCGCGCTTCCGAGCATTACGTCGCCGGCATCAGCTGCCCGCACTGCTGGGACAAACTGAGCGAGAAGACCCGCCGCAGCGCCATCGATCGGCAGAAGCAGATCGAACTGGCCAAGGCGCGCAACCAGCCGCACCCGATCGGCTACAACTATAAGCAAGCATCCACCGAGGCTTAATCATGTCTGCGCGCCTGCTCTATGTGATGGATCCGATGTGTTCGTGGTGCTGGGGTTTTGCTCCGGTGGCCAAGGCCTTGGTCGAGCAGGCGCAAGCAGCCGGAGTCGAGCTGCATCTGGTGGTCGGCGGTTTGCGCACCGGCAGCGGCTCGGCGCTGGAGCCGACCACGCGGCGCTACATTCTTGAGCATTGGCAAGCGGTCACCGATGCAACTGGCCAGCCGTTCAAGTTCGACGGCGCGTTGCCCGACGGATTCGTCTATGACACGGAGCCGGCCTGCCGGGCGATCGTCACCGCGCGCAGCCTGGCGCCGGATTGCGCGTGGACATTGTTGGGCCTGATCCAGCAGGCGTTCTACGCCGAAGGCCGCGACGTTACTCAGGCCAGCGTGCTGGTCGAGTTGGCGGAGAAGGCCGGCGTGCCGCGCATCGAATTCGCGGCGTTGTTCGACCGTGCCGATCAGCACGAAGCCACGCTGGCAGATTTCAATTGGGTGCAGGATCTCGGCATCGCCGGTTTCCCGACCCTGCTCGCCGAACGCAATGGCCAACTGGCGCTGCTGACCAACGGCTATCAACCGCTCAGCGAACTGTCGCCGCTCCTTGGCCGATGGCTGGAGCGTGCCGCCTGTGTCTGATCTGGCCGATGACACGCCAGCCGTAAAGCGTGTCGACCGGCTGAGCTGGGCAGAAGTCCGGCGTCTGGCACTCACTCACAAAAAATCCCTATGGATCGCCAACGGCGTCGCTGTGCTGGCGACGCTGTGCAGCGTGCCGATCCCGTTGCTCTTGCCGTTGCTGGTTGATGAAGTCCTGCTCGGCCACGGCGATGCGGCATTGAAAGTCATGAACCATGTGCTGCCCACCCTGTGGCAGCAGGCGGCGGGCTATATCGGCCTGATGCTGGTCGTCACCCTGACTCTGCGATGCGGCTCATTGTGCTTTGGCGTATTGCAGTCGCGGCTGTTCGCGCGGCTGGCCAAGGACATCGTCTATCGCATTCGCGTGCGTTTGATCGAGCGCCTCAAGCGCATTTCTCTCGGCGAATACGAAAGCCTCGGCAGCGGCACCGTGACCACCCATCTGGTCACCGATCTGGACACCCTCGACAAATTTGTCGGCGAAACCCTCAGCCGTTTTCTGGTGGCGATGCTGACCCTGGTCGGCACCGCGAGCATCCTCATGTGGATGCACTGGAAACTGGCGCTGTTGATTCTGCTGTTCAACCCGCTGGTGATTTACGCCACGGTGCAGTTGGGCAAACGTGTCAAACATCTGAAGAAACTCGAGAACGACAGCACCTCGCGCTTCACCCAGGCGTTGAGCGAAACCCTCGATGCGATTCAGGAAATTCGTGCCGGCAACCGTCAGGGTTTCTTCCTCGGAAGGCTGGGCCTGCGTGCGCAGGAAGTGCGCAACTACGCGGTCAACTCGCAGTGGAAAACCGACGCCTCCAACCGCGCCAGTGGTTTGCTCTTCCAGTTCGGCATCGATATTTTCCGTGCGGCGGCGATGCTCACCGTGCTGTTCTCCGACCTGTCGATCGGCCAGATGCTCGCGGTGTTCAGTTACCTGTGGTTCATGATCGGCCCGGTCGAACAACTGCTCAATCTGCAATACGCCTACTACGCGGCGGGCGGTGCGCTGTCGCGGATCAACGAGTTGCTGGCGCGCGCCGATGAGCCGCAGTATGCCGGCGGCGTCGATCCGTTCAAGGGCCGCGAGACCGTGGGTATCCAGGTGCAGGGTTTGAGCTTCGGCTACGGCGATGAACTGGTGCTGGATCAGCTCGATCTGTCGATTGCCCCCGGTGAAAAAGTCGCGATTGTCGGCGCCAGTGGCGGCGGTAAAAGTACCCTCGTGCAATTGCTGCTCGGGCTCTATACACCGCTGGCCGGCTCCATTCGTTTCGGCGGTTCGACCCAGCAGGAAATCGGTCTTGAGACCGTGCGGGAAAACGTCGCGGTGGTGCTGCAACACCCGGCGCTGTTCAACGACACCGTGCGCGCCAACCTGACCATGGGCCGTACGCGCGCGGATGAAGCCTGCTGGCAGGCGTTGGAAATTGCCCAGTTGGAGGCAACGATTCGCGCACTGCCGGACGGTCTCGACAGCATCGTCGGTCGCTCCGGTGTGCGCCTGTCCGGCGGTCAGCGCCAGCGCCTGGCGATTGCGCGGATGATCCTCGCTGAACCGAAAGTCGTCATCCTCGACGAAGCCACCTCGGCCCTCGACGCCGCCACCGAGTACAACCTGCATCAGGCCATGGCGCGCTTCCTCAATGGCCGCACCACGCTGATCATTGCCCACCGCCTGTCAGCCGTGAAGCAAGCCGATCGCGTGCTGGTCTTCGACGGCGGACAAGTGGCCGAGGATGGCGACCATCAGCAACTGATTGCTGATGGCGGGTTGTACGCCAAGTTGTACGGGCATTTGCAGCAGCACTGACCGAGGCGTCGGTTACTTCCAGACCACGTTCAATGCCTCCGGGCCGCCATCATGGCCGAATTGTTTCATCACGACCGAACAGGAATCGCACGGCGCCATGGTCGTGGCGATGGTGATGGAGTCGAGTTTTTTCGGGTCAGGGTATTGGGTGCGGATGAAGCGGATCAGCTTGCTTTCGGTGTCCAGCGAGGTCGGTCGCGACGTGAGCGCGGGTGTGTAGGTTTCTATGTTGTCGATGGTATGTGGAATCGCCCGAATCTTGCCGGAGTCTGAGACGCTCAACGCTGTCGCCGAGAATTTTTCAGCGTGGTCAATGTTGATATAGGTCGTGTCATCGACAATCGCCTTGCCCCCTGGGTGGCGGGCAAACAATGGCAACTTGCCGGTGTTGTTCTGAATGCCGGAAACACTGACGTAGACTTCGGTCAGGTCGCCGATTTTGATCTCGGCGAAGGCGATGTTGCGAATGTGACCTGAGCTCTCTCCGGGCTTGAACGTGAGGTTGCTCAGGCGTTGCATGGCCTCGTCGATTCTCAAGGCTTGGCTTGAGGCGGCGCTGACCGTAACGATCTCCTTCTCGAACAGCGCGTTGAAGTACTTTTTGGTGATCTGGCGAAGAGGTTCCGAGGCCGCGCGGGTTGCCGTCCAGGTCGAGGCACCATCGGTGGAACTACGGACGATCTGGCGTGTGGAGTGGTCGAAGAGCACCGCTTCTCCGGGGCTGGTGTCCACTTTGATGAGTTTCAGCGTGCCGGGGGGATTCGCATGACCTCCAATGGGAATGGCAATTTCTTCCATGGTTTTCATCGCGCGCTCCACCGCCGTAGTGCCATAGATCCTCGCCATGTTGTTGGCATTGAGCGAACCGGTATACACCGTCATCAATTCGTCCCGCAGTGCCTTGGGCAATTTCGAGGCGGGTTTGAAATTCAGGGCGCCGGTCAGGCTCTGGCTCTTCGTCAGTTCAGCCACGTAAAAATCCCCGGGGCTTAGACGGGTAAACACATAGTGCGTGCCGCCATCGATGGACTCGATGATGACCGCACCTTGCTGAAAGGTGTGTCTCTCGCCTCCTTGGAGAACATCGACAGTGGCCCGGGCATAAATGCCTTTGCGAAAGTCGAGGCTGCCGGCCAGTTCGGCATGATTGCGCAGGGTGCCGGCTTTCAGAGCGGCGGCTCCACTTGCCGGGCTGTAGATCGCATCACCAAACCACGGCGCCCAACCTTTTGTTTCATCAAACGTGCCCTTGGCCGGAACGGGAGCAGGGTCTCTGGCCACATAGTTTGTCTGGCAGGTGTCGCCCGGTGCACGCCTGGTCCGGCACGGAAGTGTCTTGGCGCGGCTGCTGGTGTCGATTTTGTCGAAGCGTCGCAGCTCTCCGGCGTCGAGCTGATAAGGCACATCGTCGAGATACAAAGTTGTTCGCCCGTCGACTGCCAGCACTTCACGCACGGCAGTGCCTTCAGGCAATTCGACGATGGTGTACTGATCGGTATTGTCGAGTGGTCGATAAGTTGAACGTCCCGGCGTGAAACTCTCTGCTGTGCGAGACAGTCGTGGCCCGTAAGGCAAGGCGCTGACGGGGTCGACGAGGCGATAATCGACAATGTCGGTCTTCGAGATTTTGCGCACCAGGACGTCATCGACGCCATCGAGCGATGCCAGATCATCGGTCTTGGTGAGCGATCTATATGTGCCGACGTTTGCGATCTGGGGCAAACCCTTCGCCACGTTGTAGCTGCCCATCCGTCCCGTCACATGATGGAAGCCGGTGAACGCTTTTTTAATTGAATACTTGATGCCTTTGTACAGTGCAGTCGTGCCGAGCTTTAGCAGCGATGCCGCGTCGAATATCGGGGTGATGTTTTTTCCGGTAGCGAAGAGCAGTTTTCTGGCCAGCGTGCCATACAGGGGAAGTGCGGCTTTAATCCCTCTTGCCATTAGCGTGGCGCGTACCACGCCACCAATGAACTTGCCGATAGGGAAGGCAAATGAGGCAATGTCGATGATCAAACCAAATATGCCCATTACCACGACTCGCGGATCACTGGACTTGAGGTCTTCCAGGCTTCCAATAAAGGGCAATATATATTTGAAAATGCCCGCGCCGCGTCGCTCTTTCTCTTTTTGCTCAAACTCTGTTTCATTGTGGGCGGCCGCATACAACTGTTCTTCATCGTGATAGAAGAATTTTTTGGCGATGAAGGTGGCAACTTCCGTGGCACGATCCGTGGCAATTTGCAGCGGGTATCCAGTCGGGGTTTCTGGCAAAAATGCTTCACCCAACTGTTCGACAATGACGAAGCACGATGCGTTTTTCTTCGGGATTTCCCCGTTTTCAAATGCGTCCCAGTGGAACGGAAGGGTTTTGCCCCGCACAAATTCAAGTTCCAGAATTCCCAAGGAACCGACGCGGAATTTCTGTATTCCTTTTCCGTCGTCGATTATGTCTGCCGACAGGTCGTCGCGTTTGCGAATAAGGCCGACCCGGGGCAGGCACTCGTACCACATGTCCAGATGGTTATGGGTTAAACGCAAGAGAAAACCCATGCGCAACAACAAAGGGGGATCTGACCTCGGTTGAGTTGATTCTTCGCGATGGCCGCGCAACGTGTAGATCCGGGTCGTGCCGTACTCCATTGCATGCAGCGCATCATGGGGCAGGGTGCAAAACAGGCTTTCAAGTAATACTTGATAAGCTTTTTTTGTCGAATTCAGATAGGCGTCGAACGCAGTTTTGAACAAGGGTTCGAGTTTTCTTAGGGAGAACGGCATTGGCATGGTTTGCTTGCCGATAATATGGACTTTTCCCCCAATACCTACCTCAAGTCGGCGACCGGTTTGAGTTTCTCCGTCCGGTTTCAAAATCGACCACTGATGTTCTTCCAGAAGGTCGGCCATGTAGACATCGCGAAATCGACGGGCGGCGCCTTTGAAGGCAGGCACCTGCCTGAATCCGGGAATACCGTTATCAGAACCGTGATATGGGAGAACGAGAAACGTATCAGGGTCAGACGCGATAGAGCCCAATGCACGAACCACTTCCTTGTTGGCAATGTTCACGCGCAGCGGTGGCGCAACTTCCATTTGCTCGATGGCGTCTCTCATCGCTTTGGTGTGTTTATCCAGAGCATTCAGTGCACGTTGCTGCTCGTCTGTAGAGAACGGAATGCCGGAAGCGTCGCGCAGCACGCCCGTCGCAACAGCCCAGTCGAGTGCGGGAGAAATTCGGCACCAGGTACTGAACTCTTCGTCGAGTTCGCTGGCGTTTTGGGCCTTCTCCAGCGGGTAGCTGAGCAGTTGCTGAAAACTCATGTACGCCGCGCTCTCCGGTTCCATGAGTTCGGCCAGGTTAAGGCCGTGCTGGAAATTCACCCACACCAAAGAGCGTTTGTAGGGCAGGTCGTGAGGAATGTCGATGCGGTGGAAGTCACTCGGAAACTTGTGCAGGTACAGGCGGGCGAGCAGGATGGCTTCTCGTTCGGATTGCGCTTTTTTGCTTGTCAGCAGATGCCGTTCGAAGTCATGCCAGATCGCTTGGTAACTTTTTCCATAGTTCTCGGGTTGTTGCCAGGCGTAACCGGCAATCCGGGATGAGTCAGTTTCATCGGGTGCGCCACACCACAAGCGTATAGCTCTGGAGAGCAGCTTCATGCTCACCACGGGAGAGGCCTGTTCTTGCGTACCGGCGCCAAACCAACTCAGCTTTTCCAGTAGCGCAGCGGTGATGAGCTGCGCTTCGTCCGATCGCAGCATTTTCTCCAGATAGTAAGTCGGACGTTGCCGAACCTGTTCGGTGGTCGGCGTTTCACCGCTTTTTGCCAGCAAGTAATCGATGGCCGAGGTTTTGCTGTTCGGCAGTGCCAGTCGGATCGTGTCGACGATTTCCGCGTCCGTTACCTGTCGTAAGAAGTCCGCCATCGTCATCGCAGCTTCGGGTTTCGCGCGCTTGATTTGACCGAGCGTTTTGCGGTCATGGGCCGTGGCCCGGCGCAGAAGAGTGTCGATCTCGACGCCGCCTTCCAGTTGCAACGACTGGGTGGCACGCTTTTCCTCAAAGTGGCGGATGGCGGCCTGATGCGCTTCGCTGTCCGCGCAGTCCCAAGGGGCCATGCCGTAAAACATGGCCATATTACCGACGGTAACTTTGCCGTCCGCCCTTAACTGCCCGTGAAGCTGTCGCGCGACGGTTGTGATTCGGTCAGTTCGAGACTTCCAGACTGCGTCCTGCAGCAGGGGCAGATTGATCCTGTCGTTACCAACGCGTCGTTTTATCGTAAACGTCGTGCCCGCCTCGACAATCGACACGGACAAGCTGTCTTCCAGTAGCTGCAGCTCTTCGCACTCGGCCTTGTAATCAGGGTCTTCGAGCAGTGCGCTGAAAGCTCTTTTCCCTTCCTGGCAGATCAGGTCCATGGGCGAGTTCGTGGTGGGGACCACCGTACTGTTCGCTGGTGCCGACGACACGGGGCGCAGGGTACGCAAGGCGCTGAGCAGTAAGTCGTAGTCGGCCAGCAGGGGCGCGTGGGGAACCTCGGCCGTTGCGGCGGTGGTTCCAGTTGATTCAGGTGCAAGCATGGGTTCACTCCTTGAACGGTTATCAGAAAGACCGCCTACCTCAAACGAAGGGTCGGGCAGTCCTGCGCAGTAAACCGTCCAGGCAAACACCGGGGGTGGTACATATATATGTCGATCAGTTAAAACGGCGAACAACCGCGCCTTGCCTTGATGGGCAACCCCACCTAGTCTCGTCATAGCGATTTCGTCCGGAAGACGAGCGGGCAGTGCTCATGCAAGGAATCACATGAAGCAAAAGCGGACTCTGGGAACACCACGGTTGTTGGGCATCGTCTGGCCTTTCATCGCGGTGGTGTTGTTTCAAGCCCTGCTGGGGGGCGTGAGCCTCTACGTGCTATCGGCCGTTCGCGGTTACGTTGCGGGTGAAAGTCTCTGGTCCAAAGGCCAGAAAGACGCCATCTATTACCTCAATCTGTATGCCGACAGCCGAGACGAGGCGATTTTCCTCAAGTACAAAGAGGCGATTGCCGTGCCTCAGGGCGGCCATCAGTTGCGCCTGGCCCTGGACCGCCAGCCGCCCGACCTTGCCTCCGCCCGCGAGGGCATTCTCAAGGGTGGCAACCACCCCGACGACGTCTCCAGCCTGATCTGGCTGTATCTCAATTTTCGCCACTTCAGTTATCTGGAAACCGCCATCGACCGCTGGACGCTGGGCGATGCCTATCTGGTCGAACTCGACACCGTGGCGCAGGAGATGCACGCACGGATTGACAGTAACGTGGCGACAGAGGCCGATATTCGTCATTGGAAGTCCCGGATCTTCGCCATCAATGATGGTGTAACGCCCGCCGCCAAAGCCTTCAGCGATGCCTTGGGCGAAGGCTCGCGAATGATCCTACGCTGGTTGCTGTTCACCAATCTGGCGACAGCGCTGGGTCTGATCGTGCTGGCGCTGTGGCGCACGCACAAGCTGCTCAAACAGCGCCACGCCTTTGCCGAGGCGTTGCAGCTGGAGAAAGACCGCGCGCACGTGACCCTGCAATCGATTGGCGATGGCGTGATCACCACTGACGTGACTGGCGCGATCGACTACATGAACCCGGCCGCCGAGGCCATGACCCACTGGAAGGCCGAGCAGGCTGCGAGCCTGCCGCTGTCGGCGCTGTTCAACTTGCTCGATGACAATGCGCAGGCCGAGGGGCTGACGCTGATCGAGCATATTCTCAGTGGCCAGCTCAGTGGTGGCAGCGAGCATTCGAAATTGATCCAGCGCCTTGACGGCAGCACCCTTTCGGTGACGCTGGTCGGTGCGCCGATCCGCAATGCCGGCAAAGTCAGCGGCACGGTGTTGGTGTTGCATGACATGACCCAGGAGCGGCAGTACATCGCCAATCTGTCTTGGCAGGCGACCCATGACGCGTTGACCGGGCTGGCCAACCGTCGCGAGTTTGAATATCGCCTGGAGCAGGCGCTGCACAATCTCACTCGGCAGGCGGGCCGGCATGCGCTGATGTTCCTCGATCTCGACCAGTTCAAACTGGTCAATGACACCTGCGGCCATGCGGCGGGCGATGAGTTGTTGCGGCACATTTGTACCTTGCTGCAATCCGGTTTGCGCGAGGGCGATACCCTGGCGCGACTGGGTGGCGACGAGTTCGGCATCCTGTTGGAAAACTGCGCGCCGGAAGCCTCAGAGAAAATCGCTGAAAGCCTGCGTCAGACCGTGCAGAACCTGCACTTTGTCTGGAAAGGTCGGCCATTTCTTACCACGGTGAGCATTGGCCTGGTGCACATCGCGCAAACCCCGACGACCCTCGAAGCTTCGCTACGCGCCGCCGACATGGCCTGCTACATGGCCAAGGAGAAAGGGCGCAACCGCGTGCAGGTGTATCACGCCGATGATTCCGAACTGTCCCTGCGCTTCGGCGAGATGGCCTGGGTGCAGCGCTTGCATATGGCCCTCGAAGAAAACCGTTTTTGCCTGTATGCCCAGGAAATCGCCCCGCTCAAACCGGGCAGCAGCAAGGGCGGTCACATTGAAATTCTGCTGCGCCTGCACGATGAAGCCGGGCGCATGATTTTGCCTGACAGCTTTATTCCCGCCGCCGAACGTTATGGTTTGATGAATCAGTTGGATCGTTGGGTAGTGCAAAACGTATTTAAGGTTGTTGCTCAATGTATTGCTCAGGAACATGAAGGTCCATTAGCAATGTGTGCGATTAATCTGTCAGGAATTACTATAGGAGATGACGCGTTTTTGCACTTTCTGCGAGAGCAGTTTGTGAACTACTCAATACCGCCTGAAATGATTTGTTTTGAAATTACCGAAACCAGTGCCATTGCCAATTTAGGCAGTGCAATAAGATTTATTAATGAACTCAAGGACTTGGGTTGCTACTTTTCGTTAGATGACTTTTGCGCCGGAATGTCTTCATTCGCCTATCTGAAACATTTACCTGTAGACTTCCTGAAGATCGACGGGAGTTTCGTAAAGGATATGCTGGACGACCCGATTAACCGCGCAATGGTCGAAGTGATCAATCACATCGGGCATGTCATGGGTAAGCAGACAATTGCCGAGTTTGTTGAAACAACTCAGATCGAGCAGGCATTGCTTGAAATTGGCGTGGATTACGCTCAGGGTTATGTCATAGAGCGTCCGCAATTGTTTACCTGCGACAGTTTGCAAAGTCGGCCCGCCAGACCGCAGCCGCTGTTATTCAAAGCGCCTGGCACGTTCCGTTGAAGTCTCTTGCCGATCCTTACAATCACAAATCAAAAGGAGCCGAACAGTGATCGACACATTCAACCGAACCGGACCGCTCATGGAAGCTGCAAGTTATCCTGGCTGGGCACAACAGCTGATCCAGGACTGCAGCGAGAGCAAGCGCCGGGTTGTCGAACATGAACTTTACTTGCGCATGCGTGATAACAAGCTCAGCGCCAAAACCATGCGTCAGTACCTGATCGGGGGCTGGCCGGTAGTTGAGCAGTTCGCGTTGTACATGGCGCAGAACCTGACCAAAACCAAGTTTGCCCGTCATCCGGGCGAAGACATGGCGCGGCGTTGGCTGATGCGTAATATCCGCGTCGAACTCAATCATGCCGATTACTGGGTGCATTGGAGTCGCGCGCATGGTGTAAGCCTGGAAGACCTTCAAGCGCAGCAAGTGCCACCGGAACTGCATGCGTTGAGTCACTGGTGTTGGCACACCAGTTCGGCCGATGCGCTGATCGTGGCCATCGCCGCGACCAACTACGCCATCGAGGGCGCGACCGGGGAGTGGTCAGCCGTGGTCTGCTCAACCGGCGTATATGCTGCAGCGTTCCCGGAGGAGGATCGCAAGCGTGCAATGAAGTGGTTGAAAATGCATGCCCAGTACGACGACGCTCATCCGTGGGAAGCGCTGGAAATCATCTGCACACTGGCCGGGATGAACCCGAGCAAGGCGCTGCAGGCTGAATTGCGTCAGGCCATTTGCAAGAGTTACGACTACATGTACCTGTTCCTCGAGCGCTGCATGCAGCTTGAGACGTCGGAACGCTTGTTGGTGAGCCGAGAGCGCAGGGCTGTGGTCGAGAGCTGATTCTCGGCTTCACGCAAACGAATGTGGGAGCGAGCCTGATCGCGAAAGCGGTCTGCCAGTCAACTCAGGGTTGATGGTCAGATCGCATTCGCGAGCAAGCTCGCTCCCACACTGTTTAGGCTGGTTTGAAAGGCTTAGCCCGCCATCGCCAACCGATTCCGGCCTTCACGCTTGGCCACATACAACGCGCTGTCGGCGCGGCGCAGCAAGCTGTCGGCCGATTCCCCCGGCAGTAATGTCGAGCAACCGAGGCTCACAGTCAGCTCGATCAATTGTCCATCGGCATAGTATTCAGTCGCCTGTGCCGCATAGCGCAGACGTTCACCGACCATCGCCGCCGAATCCCGGCTGGTGTTGGACAGCAGAATCAAAAACTCTTCCCCGCCGTAACGGAACACCATGTCGACATTACGCAATTGCGCCTTGATGGTGGCGGCAATCGCTTTGAGCACGTCGTCACCGGCGCTGTGTCCGTGGCTGTCATTGACCCGTTTGAAATGGTCGATGTCGAGCATCAGCAGCGATAACGGCTGCTGATGGCGGCGGGACATGTCTATCTCGCGCTGCAGGGTTTGCTCCATGGCAATGCGATTGCCCGCGCCGGTCAGCGGATCGCGCAAAGCACTCTGCGTGGCCTCGCGATATAGCAGCGCATTGCGCATCGGATAGAGCAGGGATGAAAGCAGCGATTCGAGGTTGCCTTGTTCCTTGTCGCTGAAGCGCTGATTGCGCCGGAACACCAACTCGCCCATGTGATCGCCATCGTGGCTCAGGCTGTAGCTGATCGAGTGGTGACCGCGGGTGCCGAACTCCAGGCGCAGGTCGCTGCCCTTGTGCACATAGCTCAAGGCGTCCAGCGGCACCAGACGCTGAACTTCGCGGAAAAACAGACCGAGGATGCGTTGTGGCTCAAGGCTGGTTTGCAGTTGCAGGCTCATTTGCTGACGCAGTTGCGCGAGACTGGCCGGTCGCTCCAGCAGAGGAGGCACCTGACCAAAGCCCAGGCGTTGCAATTTGGCACTGTCAAAGTCAATTGCATTGGTCTGGGAGGGTGATTTCATATGGCGTGAACCCTTAGCGGTAAGTCTGTCTTACAGGCTGGGTGAGAGCGGCTATGGGCTGCGCGTCATACTGATCCATCAGTCCCGTAGGACGTTTGGCGTAAGTCTAGTCTGCCGAATGACGATTAGTAAGCTATCGAAATCGGCCTGGCCCCATTGCCTTCACACGGCATGTTTAGAGAAGAATTAGAGCGAAAGTCGTGCCATTCGGTTCGGATTTATTTAAACCGTTTGGAATCAATGGTTTGTGTTGCAGATGGGGAGGATGGCGCTGGAAATTTGACTGAATTGTGACGCTCGTGGGCGGCAAATACATGCCGCGACAGGAATCTGCCGCGGCAACAAAAGCGACGTATGGCAGTTATTGCGCGTTGAATGCCTGGCCGTTGATGCCGGTGCTGTCCGGACCCATCAGATACAGGTAGACCGGCATGATCTCTTCGGGCGTCGGGTTGTTCAGCGGGTTTTCCCCTGGGTAAGCCTGCGCACGCATGCTGGTGCGCGTGCCACCCGGGTTGATGCTGTTGGAGCGCACGGGCGCCACGCCATCGACTTCATCGGCCAGGGTTTGCATCAGGCCTTCGGTGGCAAACTTCGACACCCCATAAGCGCCCCAGTAAGCACGGCCCTTGCGCCCGACGCTGCTGGAGGTGAACACCACCGAAGCGTCCTGCGACAGCTTGAGCAGCGGCAGCAGGGTGCTGGTCAGCATGAACATGGCGTTGACGTTGACCTGCATGACGCGCATGAAGTTTTCCCCGGACAACTGCTCGATTGGCGTACGCGGGCCAATGATCGAGGCGTTGTGCAGCAGGCCGTCGAGATGGCCGAACTCGGTTTCGATCATCGCGGCCAACTCATCGTATTGATGAGGCAGGGCGGTTTCCAGATTGAACGGAATCACTGCCGGTTGCGGATGCCCGGCGGCTTCGATCTCGTCGTACACCTGCGTCAGGTTGGCTTCGGTCTTGCCCAGCAGCAACACCGTGGCACCATGGGCGGCGTAGGTTTTTGCGGCTGCCGCGCCGATGCCACGACCGGCACCGGTGACCAGAATGACCCGATCCTTGAGCAATTCGGGACGTGCGGAGTAATCAAACATAAAAACCTCATCAAGAGTCAGATCGTTCCCACGCTCGGCGTGGGAATGCAGCCAATGACGCTCTGCGTCAGGCCTCAGCAGCTACACAGGGCGCTATCGAGCACCTTGCGCAACTCCGACGGATGATCCACCACCACGTCCGCGCCCCAATGCCGTGGGTTGTCGTCCGGGTGGATGTAGCCAAACGTCACCGCCGCGGTTTTCGTACCGGCATCGCGGCCCGATTCGATATCGCGCAGATCATCACCGACAAACAGCACCGTCGCCGGATCCAGATCAAGCATCTTGCACGCGAGGATCAACGGCTCCGGGTCTGGCTTGCTGTTCTTCACGTGATCCGGGCAGATCAACAGCGCCGAACGCTCGGCCAGCCCCAGTTGCTGCATGATCGGCTCGGCGAAGCGCAGCGGCTTGTTGGTCACCACGCCCCAGATCAAATTGGCCTTCTCGATGTCGGCGAGCAGTTCGCCCATGCCGTCGAACAACTTGCTGTGCACCGCGCAGCCGACCAGATAGCGCTCAAGGAACTCCAGACGCAGCTCTTCGAAGCCCGGCGATTCCGGGTCCATCGAAAATGTCACCGCGACCATGGCTTTGGCGCCACCGGAAATCTCGTCGCGAATGTGCTTGTCGTTGATCGGCGGCAAACCGCGGTCGGCGCGCATTGCCTGGCAGATGGCGATGAAGTCCGGCGCCGTGTCGAGCAGGGTGCCGTCCATGTCGAAAAGAACTGCTCTGATGGCCATCGGCTTATTCCTCGCGCAGGGTCTGGATCATGTAGTTGACGTCAACGTCGTTGGCCAGCTTGTAGTGCTTGGTCAGCGGGTTGTAGGTCAGGCCGATGATGTCCTTGACGGTCAGGCCAGCCATGCGGCTCCACGCGCCCAGCTCGGATGGACGGATGAATTTCTTGAAGTCGTGGGTGCCGCGCGGCAGCAACTTCATGATGTATTCGGCGCCGATGATCGCGAACAGGTAAGCCTTTGGATTGCGGTTGATGGTCGAGAAGAACACCTGGCCGCCCGGCTTGACCATGCGGAAGCAGGCGCGGATTACCGACGACGGGTCAGGCACGTGCTCAAGCATCTCAAGGCACGTGACCACGTCGAACTGCTCGGGCATTTCTTCGGCCAGGGCTTCGGCGGTGATCTGGCGGTATTCGACGCTGACACCGGATTCCAGCTGATGCAGTTGCGCGACCGCCAGCGGCGCTTCGCCCATGTCGATGCCCATTACTGTTGCGCCACGTTGCGCCATCGCTTCGCTGAGGATGCCGCCGCCGCAACCGACGTCGAGGACTTTCTTGCCGGCCAGATTGACCCGCTCGTCAATCCAGTTGACCCGCAGCGGGTTGATGTCGTGCAGCGGTTTGAATTCGCTTTCACGGTCCCACCAGCGATGGGCCAGGGCTTCGAATTTGGCGATTTCAGCGTGGTCGACGTTGCTCATGTTAAATCCTCTAAAACTTGAAAAAGGCTGTAGCCCCGGCGTGTGTTCCGGGGTTTTTACGATTCTCTGTGGCCGCTGATGCGCTGGCCCCAGGCCCGGGCAGTAGCGCCAAGCTGTTCTTCGTCCAGTCGCGTCAGTTGGCGGTCGTCGAGCAGTTGTTTGCCGGCGACCCACAGGTGTTTCACGCAATCGCGACCGGTGGCATAGATAAGCTGCGAAACCGGGTCATACACCGGTTGCTGGGCCAGGCCGGACAGGTCGAAAGCGACGATGTCGGCGGCTTTGCCGATTTCCAGCGAGCCGACCTGCGCTTCGATGCCCAGTGCCCGCGCGCCATTCAGTGTGGCCATGCGCAGCGCACGATGGGCGTCCAGCGCGGTGGCTGAACCGGCGACCGCTTTGGCCAGCAGCGCGGCAGTCCGGGTTTCGCCGAGCAGATCCAGATCGTTGTTGCTCGCCGCGCCATCGGTGCCCACGGCCACGTTGACGCCAGCCTGCCACAAACGCTCGACCGGGCAGAAGCCGCTGGCCAGTTTGAGGTTGGATTCCGGGCAGTGGATCACGCTGGTGTTGCTTTCTACCAGCAACGCCAGGTCGTCATCGCTGATCTGGGTCATGTGCACGGCCTGGAAGCGCGGGCCGAGCAGGCCGAGACGGCCGAGGCGAGCGAGCGGGCGTTCGCCGCGTTGCTCCAGTGATTGCTGGACTTCGAATGCGGTTTCATGGACGTGCATGTGGATCGAGGCGTCGAGCTCCTCGGCAATCACGCGGATTTTTTCCAGATTCTCGTCGCCGACGGTGTACGGTGCATGGGGGCCGAAAGTGATCTTGATCCGTTCGTGATGCTTCAGATCACCGAACAGCTCGACGCCCTGACGAATCGCCTCGTCGGCGCTGCTGGCGCCCGGGATCGGGAAATCGAGGATCGGAATGGCGATCTGCGCGCGAATGCCGCTGTTGTGCACGCGTTCGCTGGCGACTTTCGGAAAGAAGTACATGTCCGAGAAGCAGGTGATGCCGCCCTTGATCTGCTCGGCGATGGCCAGATCGGTGCCGTCACGGACGAAATCTTCGTCGACCCATTTAGCCTCGGCCGGCCAGATGTGGTTTTCCAGCCAGGTCATCAGCGGCAGATCATCGGCCAGACCGCGGAACAGCGTCATCGCCGCGTGGCCGTGGGCATTGATCAGGCCGGGGGCGAGCAGCACGTCCGGCAATTCGCGGACTTCGGTGGCGTTACACTTCAATGCTTCGGCGCGCGGGCCGATAAACACGATGCGACCGTCGCGGATGCCCAGGCCGTGCTCTTTGAGCACAACGCCTGCAGGTTCGACGGGTACCAGCCAGGTCGGCAGCAATAATAAGTCGAGCGCAATGGCAGGTTTCGGCATCGAGGGTCGGTTCCAGTGCTTTTGTAAAGGATGGCGAAGTATACCCGAGCGTCTTCGCGGGGGGATCGCTATAATCGGCGGCTTTTGTTCATGAGTGCGGGGTGAGGGATGCGCGATCGACTGTTGGCTGCGGAGAAAGTGAAGGCCATCGATTGGCGAGATGGCGCGCTCCACCTGCTGGATCAGCGTATTTTGCCGTTCGAGGAAACCTGGATTGCCTACACCAGCGCCGCCGGCGTCGCTGAGGCGATTCGCTCGATGGTGGTGCGCGGCGCGCCGGCCATCGGCATCAGTGCGGCCTATGGCATCGTACTCGCGGCGCGGGCGCGGATTGCCGAAGGTGGCGATTGGTATGCGGCGCTGGAAGAGGATTTCGCCTTGCTGGCGGATTCTCGTCCGACTGCGGTAAATCTGTTCTGGGCGCTGGGTCGCATGCACGATCGTCTGGATCGCTTGAAAGAAAACGCCGACCCGCTGGCGGCGCTCGAAGCCGAAGCCATCGCCATTCATGAAAGCGACCGCGAAGCCAACCTGACCATGGCTCAGCTCGGCGTCGATCTGATCCGCAAGCACCAAGGCAATGCTCAGGCGATTCTGACTCACTGCAATACCGGCGCACTGGCCACCGGTGGCTTCGGTACGGCGTTGGGCGTCATTCGCGCAGCCTTTATTGAAGGCATGGTCGAGCGCGTTTACGCCGACGAAACCCGTCCATGGCTGCAGGGTTCGCGCCTGACCGCGTGGGAGCTGGCCAACGAAGGTATTCCGGTCACTCTGAATGCCGACTCTGCCGCCGCGCACATCATGAAAACCAAAGGCGTGACCTGGGTGATCGTCGGCGCCGACCGCATTACGGCCAACGGCGACGTGGCGAACAAGATCGGCACCTATCAACTGGCGGTGAATGCCATGCACCACGGCGTGCGTTTCATGGTGGTGGCGCCGAGTTCGACCATCGACATGAACCTGGCGAGCGGCGACGACATTCCGATTGAAGAGCGTGACGGCGCTGAGCTGCTGGAAGTTGGCGGCAAGCGTGTCGGTGCTGACGTTGAAGCCTTCAACCCAGTGTTCGACGTGACCCCGGCGGACCTGATCGACGCGATCGTCACTGAAAAGGGCATCGTCGAGCGCCCGGATACCGCGAAAATGGCTCAGTTGATGTGCCGCAAGCGCCTGCACTAACAGGCTTGAATGCTGCGTCGACCGTTTCGCGAGCAAGCTCGCTCCCACAGGTTTTGTAATCGCCACAGAACTTTGTGGGAGCGAGCTTGCTCGCGAAGGGGCCCAAAAAGTCAATAAACATCCCCAAACCGAGCCACAATTCTGCATTCAACGAAGCTCTGAGCCTCTCTCGTCCCCGTTAAGCCTGTCACCGGTCAACTAACTATGCTCCATGCGCATCTGGGGGATAGGTGCGTGGCGGCCTTTGTGATAACATCCGGCGTTTTCCGAGGCAGCTCCACGGAGCTGTCTTTACTGCGCAAATCCGCGATCCAGTGTTGATTTGTCGTAAGTCGGCGCATGGCACTCGGCCGGCCCCGACGAGCTTCGTTGCTCCCACATGGATATGACGAAGTTTCACCAGAAAAAGGAATCAGGCTTCTCATGGGCGAACTGGCCAAAGAAATCCTCCCGGTCAATATCGAAGACGAGCTGAAACAGTCCTATCTCGACTACGCGATGAGCGTAATCGTTGGCCGTGCACTGCCGGATGCGCGCGATGGCCTCAAGCCCGTGCACCGTCGCGTACTGTTCGCGATGAGCGAGCTGGGCAACGACTTCAACAAGCCGTACAAGAAATCTGCCCGTGTTGTCGGCGACGTGATCGGTAAGTATCACCCGCACGGTGACACTGCCGTGTACGACACCATCGTTCGTATGGCTCAGCCTTTCTCCCTGCGCTACCTGCTGGTAGACGGCCAGGGCAACTTCGGTTCGGTCGACGGCGACAACGCTGCGGCCATGCGATACACCGAAGTGCGCATGACCAAGCTGGCGCACGAGCTGCTGGCTGACCTGCACAAAGAAACCGTGGACTGGGTGCCGAACTACGACGGCACCGAAATGATCCCGGCGGTCATGCCGACCCGTATTCCCAACCTGCTGGTCAACGGCTCCAGCGGTATCGCCGTGGGCATGGCGACCAACATTCCGCCGCACAACCTCGGTGAAGTCATCGATGGTTGCCTGGCGCTCATCGACAACCCTGAGCTGACCGTCGATGAATTGATGCAGTACATCCCTGGTCCGGACTTCCCGACCGCCGCGATCATCAACGGTCGCGCCGGTATCATCGAAGCCTACCGCACCGGTCGCGGGCGCATTTACATGCGCGCCCGCTCGATCATTGAAGACATCGACAAAGTCGGTGGCCGTCAGCAGATCGTCATCACCGAACTGCCGTACCAGCTGAACAAGGCGCGTCTGATCGAGAAGATCGCCGAGCTGGTTAAAGAGAAGAAGCTGGAAGGCATCACCGAACTGCGCGACGAGTCCGACAAGGACGGTATGCGCGTCGTGATCGAGCTGCGTCGCGGCGAAGTACCTGAGGTAATCCTCAACAACCTCTACGCCCAGACCCAGCTGCAATCGGTATTCGGCATCAACATCGTTGCGCTGATCGACGGCCGCCCACGCATCCTGAATCTCAAGGATCTGCTGGAAGCTTTCGTTCGCCACCGTCGCGAAGTGGTTACCCGCCGTACTGTGTTCGAACTGCGCAAGGCGCGCGAGCGTGGTCACATTCTCGAAGGCCAGGCCGTTGCCCTGTCGAACATCGACCCGGTGATCGCCCTGATCAAGGCTTCGCCGACGCCGTCGGAAGCAAAAGAAGCGCTGGTCAGCACGCCGTGGGAATCCTCGGCCGTGGTAGCGATGGTTGAACGTGCCGGCGCCGATTCGTGCCGTCCGGAAAACCTTGATCCGCAATACGGTCTGCGCGAAGGCAAGTACTTCCTGTCGCCAGAACAGGCGCAAGCCATTCTGGAACTGCGTCTGCACCGTCTGACCGGTCTGGAACACGAAAAACTGCTGGCCGAGTATCAAGAGATCCTCAACCAGATCGGCGAGCTGATCCGCATCCTCAACAGCGCCGTGCGCCTGATGGAAGTGATCCGCGAAGAGCTGGAAGTGATCCGTGCCGAATACGGCGATCAGCGCCGCACCGAAATTCTCGATGCCCGTCTCGACCTGACCCTGGGTGACATGATCCCGGAAGAAGAGCGCGTCGTGACCATTTCCCACGGTGGCTACGCCAAGACCCAGCCATTGGCTGCGTACCAGGCTCAGCGTCGTGGCGGTAAAGGCAAATCGGCGACCGGCGTCAAGGATGAGGACTACATCGCTCACCTGCTGGTTGCCAATAGCCACACCACGCTGCTGCTGTTCTCCAGCAAAGGCAAGGTGTACTGGCTCAAGACCTACGAGATTCCGGAAGCGTCCCGCGCCGCCCGTGGTCGTCCGCTGGTCAACCTTCTGCCGTTGAGCGAAGGCGAATACATCACCACCATGCTGCCGGTCGATCTCGAAGCCATGAAGCGTCAGGCTGAAGAAGAAGAGGCTGAAGGCGTCGAGGTTGATGTAGAAGAAATCGAAAACAGCAACGAGACCGACGAAGAGCGTCGTGCCCGTATCAAAGCTGCTGACCGCAAGAAAGCCCCGTTCATCTTCATGTCGACCGCCAACGGTACTGTGAAGAAGACTCCACTGGTGGCCTTCAGCCGTCAGCGCAGCGTCGGCCTGATCGCGCTGGAGCTGGACGAAGGCGACATCCTGATCTCCGCTGCTGTCACCGACGGCGAGCAGGAAATCATGCTGTTCTCCGACGGCGGCAAGGTAACGCGCTTCAAGGAATCCGAAGTTCGCGCCATGGGCCGTACCGCCCGCGGTGTGCGTGGCATGCGTCTGCCAGAAGGGCAGAAGCTGATCTCCATGCTGATTCCGGAAGAAGGCAGCGAAATCCTCACCGCCTCCGAGCGCGGCTACGGCAAGCGCACGGCGATCACCGAGTTCCCTGAATACAAGCGTGGCGGTCAGGGCGTAATCGCCATGGTCAGCAACGAGCGTAACGGCCGTCTGGTCGGCGCGGTTCAGGTGCAGGACGGTGAAGAAATCATGCTGATCTCCGATCAGGGCACACTGGTGCGTACCCGCGTCGACGAAGTGTCGAGCCTGGGTCGTAACACTCAAGGTGTGACGCTGATCAAGCTGGCCAAGGATGAAACCCTGGTCGGGCTGGAGCGGGTTCAGGAACCTTCGGAAGTCGAAGGTGAAGAGCTTGAGGGTGAAGAGGGCGAGGAATTCGAGGGCAGCGTCGTGATCGACGATGCTGGCGAAGACCAGCAACTCGACGCCGCAGCTGACGAAGAACCGCAGGAATAAGCGGGCAACCAAGGGGGCGGATGAGAATTCGCCCCCTTGTTATTTGTCCTGTTTGAAAATTTGCGACACTGCACGGGATCGTTCCCACGCTCTGCGTGGGAATGCCGCTCGGGACGCTCCGCGTCCCATGACGCAGAGCGTCATTGGATGCATTCCCACGCAGAGCGTGGGAACGATCATCCGCAGACCGAAAGATTTAAGTGACCACCAAATCAGAGCGAGATTGGATGTGAGCAAGCGAGCCTATAACTTCTGCGCCGGTCCTGCGGCGCTTCCTGAAGCTGTCCTGCAGCGCGCCCAGGGTGAACTCCTTGATTGGCACGGCAAGGGTCTGTCGGTCATGGAAATGAGCCATCGCAGCGATGAGTTCGTGTCCATTGCCACCCAGGCCGAGCAGGATCTGCGTGACCTGCTGAATATCCCGTCGAACTATAAAGTGCTGTTTCTGCAAGGTGGCGCCAGCCAGCAATTCGCGCAGATTCCACTGAACCTGCTGCCGGAAAACGGCTCCGCCGACTACATCGACACCGGTATCTGGTCGCAGAAAGCCATCGAAGAAGCCTCGCGCTACGGCCACGTCAACGTTGCCGCCACCGCCAAGCCTTACGACTATTTCGCCATCCCGGGCCAGAACGAGTGGAACCTGTCGAAAGACGCCGCTTACGTTCACTACGCGCCGAACGAAACCATCGGCGGTCTGGAATTCCAGTGGATCCCGGAAACCGGCGACGTGCCGTTGGTTGCTGATATGTCTTCGGACATTCTGTCGCGTCCAGTCGACATCTCGCGTTTCGGCATGATCTACGCCGGCGCGCAGAAAAACATCGGCCCGAGCGGCATCGTCGTCAATATCATCCGCGAAGACCTGCTCGGCAAGGCGCGTTCGCTGTGCCCGACCATGCTCGACTACAAAGTCGCAGCGGATAACGGTTCGATGTACAACACCCCGCCGACCCTGGCCTGGTACCTGTCTGGTCTGGTGTTCCAGTGGCTGAAAGAGCAGGGCGGCGTCGACGCGATTGCCAAGCTCAACGACGTCAAGCAGCGCACGCTGTACGACTTCATTGACGCCAGCGGCCTCTACAGCAACCCGATCAACAAGTCGGATCGCTCGTGGATGAACGTGCCGTTCCGTCTGGCCGACGATCGTCTGGACAAGCCGTTCCTGGTCGGTGCCGAAGAGCGCGGTTTGCTCAACCTCAAGGGCCACCGCTCTGTAGGCGGCATGCGCGCCTCCATCTACAACGCTGTCGACATCACCGCGGTCAACGCGCTGGTGGCGTACATGGCTGAATTCGAGAAGGAACACGGCTGATGTCCGAGCAAGAACTCAAGGCACTGCGCGTTCGCATTGACGCTCTGGACACCAAAGTCATGGAGCTGATCAGTGAGCGTGCGCGTTGCGCCCAGGAAGTCGCGCGAGTAAAGATGGCCTCGCTGGCCGAAGGCGAAGTGCCGGTGTTCTATCGTCCTGAGCGCGAAGCTCAGGTGCTCAAGCGCGTGATGGAGCGTAATCAAGGGCCGCTGGGCAACGAAGAGATGGCGCGATTGTTCCGCGAAATCATGTCGTCGTGCCTGGCGCTGGAGCAGCCGCTGAAAGTGGCCTATCTCGGCCCTGAAGGCACCTTCACTCAAGCGGCAGCCATGAAGCACTTCGGTCACGCCGTCATCAGCAAGCCAATGGCCGCGATTGACGAAGTTTTCCGTGAGGTGGCGGCCGGTGCGGTGAATTTCGGCGTGGTGCCGGTGGAAAACTCCACCGAAGGCGCGGTCAACCACACGCTGGACAGCTTCCTTGAGCACGACATGGTCATCTGTGGCGAAGTCGAGCTGCGCATTCACCATCACCTGTTGGTCGGTGAAAACACCAAGACCGACAGCATCAGCCGCATCTATTCCCATGCGCAGTCGCTGGCCCAGTGCCGCAAGTGGTTGGACGCGCATTACCCGAATGTCGAGCGCGTTGCGGTGTCGAGTAACGCCGAAGCGGCCAAGCGGGTTAAAGGCGAGTGGAATTCGGCGGCGATTGCCGGTGATATGGCGGCAGGGCTGTATGGCCTGACCCGTCTGGCCGAGAAGATCGAAGACCGTCCGGACAACTCGACGCGCTTCCTGATGATCGGTAATCAGGAAGTGCCGCCGACCGGCGACGACAAGACCTCGATCATCGTGTCCATGAGCAACAAGCCCGGCGCGCTCCACGAGCTGCTGGTGCCGTTCCATGACAACGGGATCGACCTGACCCGTATCGAAACCCGTCCGTCGCGCAGCGGCAAATGGACCTATGTGTTCTTCATCGACTTCGTCGGCCACCACCGTGATCCGTTGATCAAAGGTGTCTTGGAAAAGATCAGTCAGGAAGCAGTAGCACTCAAAGTGCTGGGTTCCTACCCGAAAGCAGTTCTCTAAGGGCGGTAGCAAATGAGTGGCAACTTCCTCGCTCTGGCACAGCCGGGCGTGCAACAACTTTCGCCGTACGTTCCGGGCAAGCCTGTGGACGAACTGGCGCGCGAGCTGGATCTGGATCCGGCGAAAATCGTCAAACTGGCGAGCAATGAAAACCCGCTGGGCGCCAGTCCAAAAGCCCTGGCGGCGATCCGCGATGAGCTGGCCGAGCTGACCCGCTATCCGGACGGCAATGGTTTCGCACTGAAATCGCTGCTGGCCGAACAATGCCGCGTCGATCTGAACCAGGTCACGCTGGGCAACGGCTCCAACGATATTCTCGAGCTGGTCGCGCGTGCCTATCTGGCGCCGGGCCTGAATGCGGTGTTCAGCGAGCACGCTTTTGCGGTGTATCCGATTGCCACTCAGGCTGTCGGCGCGCAAGCCAAAGTAGTGCCGGCGAAGGATTGGGGGCATGACTTGCCTGCAATGCTCGCGGCCATCGATGCCAACACCCGCGTTGTTTTCATCGCCAACCCGAACAACCCGACCGGCACCTGGTTCGGCGCTGAAGCGCTGGATGAGTTCCTGCAGGATGTTCCGGAGCATGTTCTGGTGGTGCTGGACGAGGCATACATCGAGTACGCCGAAGGCAGTGATCTGCCGGATGGTCTGGATTTCCTAGCCGCTTACCCGAATCTGCTGGTGTCGCGTACGTTCTCCAAGGCCTATGGTCTGGCGGCGTTGCGCGTAGGCTACGGTCTGTCGACCCCGGTGGTTGCTGACGTGCTGAACCGCGTTCGCCAGCCGTTCAACGTCAACAGCCTCGCCTTGGCGGCAGCCTGCGCAGCGTTGAAGGACGAAGAATATCTGGCGCAAAGCCGTGCGCTCAACGAGTCGGGCATGCGGCAGTTGCAAACCGGTTTCCGTGAGTTGGGCCTCGGCTGGATCGAATCCAAAGGCAATTTCATCTGTGTCGATCTCGGCCAAGTAGCGGCTCCTGTGTTTCAGGGTTTGCTGCGCGAAGGCGTGATCGTGCGTCCGGTGGCCAACTACGGGATGCCGAACCACCTGCGGGTGACCATCGGTCTGCCGGCGGAAAACAGCCGCTTCCTCGAAGCGCTGCGCAAGGTTCTGGCTCGTGGGTGATGTCACTGCACTGCAATCTGCTGCACCTATGATCGGTCGCCTTGTGGTGGTCGGTCTGGGGTTGATCGGTGGTTCGTTTGCCAAAGGCTTGCGTGAAAGCGGCGTGTGCCGCGAAGTGGTCGGGGTCGACCTCGATCCGCAATCGCGCAAGCTGGCGGTCGAGTTGGGCGTTGTGGATCGCTGCGAAGATGACCTGGCGGCTGCCTGTCAGGGTGCTGACGTGATTCAACTGGCGGTGCCGATTCTGGCCATGGAGAAAGTCCTCGCGCGGTTGGCGAGCATGGATCTGGGCTCAGCGATTCTGACTGATGTCGGCAGCGCCAAGGGCAATGTGGTGCGCGCGGCGACCGAAGCATTTGGCGCCATGCCGCCGCGTTTCGTGCCGGGGCATCCGATTGCCGGTTCCGAGCAGAGCGGGGTGGAAGCCTCCAATGCCGAGCTGTTCCGTCGCCACAAAGTGATCCTTACGCCGCTTGAGCAAACCGATCCGGCGGCGCTGGCGGTGGTCGATCGTCTGTGGCGCGAGTTGGGCGCCGACGTCGAACACATGCAAGTCGAGCGGCACGATGAAGTGCTGGCTGCGACCAGTCATTTGCCGCACTTGCTGGCCTTCGGCCTGGTCGATTCGTTGGCCAAGCGCAATGAAAATCTTGAGATCTTCCGTTACGCTGCGGGCGGTTTCCGCGATTTCACAAGAATCGCCGGAAGCGACCCGGTGATGTGGCACGACATCTTCCTCGCCAACCGCGAGGCTGTCCTGCGCACACTCGATACATTTCGCAGCGACCTCGACGCCTTGCGCGACGCGGTCGATGCAGGGGATGGGCACCAATTGTTGGGCGTTTTCACTCGCGCCCGGGTTGCCCGCGAGCATTTCAGTAAAATCCTGGCCCGCAGGGCCTATGTGGACGCTATGAATTCCAACGATCTGATCTTCCTGGCTCAACCTGGTGGCCGCCTGTCCGGTCGGATTCGCGTACCGGGTGATAAATCCATTTCCCACCGTTCGATCATGCTCGGCTCGCTGGCCGAAGGCGTCACCGAAGTCGAAGGCTTCCTTGAGGGCGAAGACGCCTTGGCGACCTTGCAGGCGTTTCGCGACATGGGCGTGGTCATCGAAGGCCCGCACCACGGCCGCGTGACCATCCACGGTGTCGGCCTGCACGGCCTGAAACCAGCGCCGGGCCCGATCTATCTGGGCAACTCCGGTACGTCGATGCGTCTGCTGTCCGGCCTGCTGGCGGCGCAGAAATTCGACAGCACGCTGACGGGCGATGCGTCGCTGTCCAAGCGTCCGATGAATCGTGTGGCCAATCCGCTGCGTGAAATGGGCGCCGTGATCGAGACCGCCGCTGAAGGTCGTCCACCGATGACCATTCGTGGCGGTCACACGCTCAAAGGCCTGACCTACACCATGCCGATGGCCAGTGCTCAGGTGAAGTCCTGCCTGTTGCTCGCCGGTCTGTACGCTGAGGGCAAGACCACCGTGACTGAGCCGGCTCCGACTCGAGACCACACCGAGCGCATGCTGCGCGGGTTCGGCTACCCGGTCAGCGTTGAAGGCGCTACGGCATCGGTTGAATCCGGCGGCAAGCTGACGGCGACCCACATTGAAGTGCCGGGCGACATCTCGTCGTCGGCGTTCTTCCTGGTGGCAGCGTCGATCGCCGAGGGTTCGGAGCTGGTGCTCGAGCACGTCGGCATCAACCCGACCCGTACTGGCGTGATCGACATCCTGCGTCTGATGGGCGCGGACATCACTCTGGAAAACCAGCGTGAAGTTGGCGGTGAGCCGGTGGCTGACCTGCGCGTACGAGCAGCTAAGCTCAAAGGTATCGAGATTCCGGAAGAGCTGGTTCCGCTGGCCATCGACGAATTCCCGGTGCTGTTCGTGGCGGCTGCCTGTGCCGAAGGGCGCACCGTGCTGACTGGCGCTGAAGAGCTGCGGGTCAAGGAATCGGATCGTATTCAGGTGATGGCGGACGGTTTGCTGGCGCTGGGCGTCAAATGCCAGCCGACTCCGGACGGCATCATCATCGACGGCGGCCAGATTGGCGGCGGCGAAGTGCACGGTCACGGCGATCACCGTATCGCGATGGCGTTCAGCGTTGCCTCGTTGCGCGCCACTGCACCGATCCGTATCCATGATTGCGCCAACGTCGCGACGTCGTTCCCGAACTTCCTCGCATTGTGCGGGCAGGTCGGCATTCGTGTGGCGCAAGAGGCTCAGTCGTGAAGAACATTGCACCGGTCATCACCATTGATGGGCCAAGCGGCTCGGGCAAAGGCACTGTAGCCGGGATTCTGGCCAAGCGTCTGGGCTGGAACCTGCTGGATTCCGGTGCGCTTTACCGTTTGTTGGCGTTCGCTGCGCATAACCATGGCGTTGACCTGACCAATGAAGAACTGCTGAAGAAACTCGCCGCTCATCTGGATGTTCAGTTCATTGCGGCGACCGAGGGTCAGTTGCAGCGCATCATTCTGGAAGGTGATGAAGTCAGCGATGTCATTCGTACCGAAAGCGTCGGTTCGGGTGCTTCGCAAGTGGCTGCATTGCCCGCTGTGCGCGAGGCGCTGCTGCAGCGTCAGCGTGCTTTTCAGGAAGCGCCGGGCCTGGTGGCCGACGGTCGCGACATGGGCACGGTGGTTTTTCCCGATGCACCGCTGAAGATTTTCCTGACCGCCAGTGCCGAGGAGAGGGCGCGCCGTCGATATTTGCAGTTGAAGGGTAAAGTCGAGGGTGTTAGTCTGTCGAGTCTGCTAGATGAGATCCGTGCACGCGACGAGCGTGATACCCAGCGAGCGGTAGCCCCGCTTAAGCCGGCGGCTGACGCCATACAGCTGGATTCCACGGAGTTGTCCATCGATCAGGTGCTTGAACGCATCATGAGCGAGATCGCCATTCGCGATATCGCCGGGTGACCAAGAAGGCCACAGGGGACCAGTCATAGTCCTGCGGCGCTTCTTCTATATGAAACTAACCCACACCGTCTGGGGTGTGGAGATGGGCGTATCCTTCGCCCTCATTTACAGGAATTAAAATGAGCGAAAGCTTTGCGGAACTCTTTGAAGAAAGCCTAAAAACCCTGAACCTTCAGGCAGGCTCCATCATCACCGGTGTTATCGTTGATATCGATTACCAAGCTCGCTGGGTAACCGTTCACGCTGGCCTGAAGTCTGAAGCACTCATCCCGCTTGAGCAGTTCTACAACGACGCTGGCGATCTGACTATCAATGTCGGTGACGAAGTTCACGTTGCTCTGGACTCGGTTGAAGACGGTTTCGGTGAAACCAAGCTGTCCCGTGAAAAAGCCAAGCGCGCTGAGTGCTGGATCGTTCTGGAAGCAGCCTTCGCAGCTGAGGAAGTGGTCAAGGGCGTTATCAACGGTAAGGTTAAAGGCGGCTTCACTGTCGACGTTAACGGCATCCGTGCGTTCCTGCCAGGTTCCCTGGTTGACGTCCGTCCAGTGCGCGACACCACGCACCTGGAAGGCAAAGAGCTGGAATTCAAGGTCATCAAGCTGGACCAGAAGCGCAACAACGTTGTCGTTTCCCGTCGCAGCGTCCTGGAAGCCGAGAACTCCGCCGAGCGTGAAGCTCTGCTGGAATCCTTGCAGGAAGGCCAGCAAGTCAAAGGTATTGTCAAAAACCTCACCGATTACGGCGCATTCGTCGATCTGGGTGGCGTGGACGGCCTGCTGCACATCACCGACATGGCCTGGAAGCGCATCAAGCACCCTTCCGAGATCGTCAACGTTGGTGACGAAATCGACGTTAAGGTTCTGAAATACGATCGCGAACGCAACCGTGTTTCCCTGGGCCTGAAGCAACTGGGCGAAGATCCATGGGTTGCTATCAAAGCCCGTTACCCAGAAAGCACTCGCGTTACCGCTCGTGTAACCAACCTGACCGACTACGGCTGCTTCGCTGAGCTGGAAGAAGGCGTTGAAGGTCTGGTACACGTTTCGGAAATGGACTGGACCAACAAGAACATCCACCCTTCGAAAGTCGTACAAGTCGGCGACGAAGTGGAAGTTATGGTTCTGGACATCGACGAAGAGCGTCGTCGTATCTCCCTGGGCATCAAGCAGTGCAAATCTAACCCATGGGAAGATTTCTCTGGCCAGTTCAACAAGGGCGATAAAATCTCCGGCACCATCAAGTCGATCACCGATTTCGGTATCTTCATTGGTCTGGACGGCGGCATCGACGGTCTGGTTCACCTGTCCGACATCTCCTGGAACGAAGTTGGCGAAGAAGCTGTTCGTCGTTTCAAGAAGGGCGACGAGCTGGACACCGTTATCCTGTCGGTTGACCCAGAGCGCGAGCGTATCTCCCTGGGTATCAAGCAACTGGAAAGCGATCCGTTCTCCGAGTACGTTCAAGAGAACGACAAAGGCGCCATCGTTAAAGGCACTGTGAAAGAAGTTGACGCCAAAGGCGCCATCATCGTTCTGGCCGACGATATCGAAGCGACTCTGAAAGCCTCCGAAATCAGCCGTGACCGCGTTGAAGACGCGCGTAACGTTCTGAAAGAAGGCCAGGAAGTAGAAGCCAAGATCATCAGCGTTGACCGCAAGAGCCGCGTAATCCAGCTCTCCATCAAGTCGAAAGACGATGCTGAAGAGAAAGAAGCTATCCAAAGCCTGAAGGCTGAAGAAGCTCCTACTGGCGACACCACCATGGCGGCACTGCTGCGCCAGGCAATGGCCAAACAGAACTAAGTTCTGCTTGATCATGAAAAAGGGCGACTTCGGTCGCCCTTTTTTGTGCCTGCGATTTACTGATCGGCGATTGCGTTTTCCTGAAATGGAGGGGGTAGTGAAACCAATCCATTTCCCGGGATGTCTGTTTCTTTAACCGGATCAATCGCCTATTCGCGACTAAGCTTGATTTCAGGTACGTAGTCGCCGGGCTTGGCCTGGCATAAGGAAGTGGATGAACAAGTTTATTGTCTTCGTTGCAGTGCTTGCGCTGGCGGGATGTACCACGAGCGCCAAATCTCATGCGGTGCGTGGTGTCAGTGGGATCGAGATTGACTGTTCGGGGCTGGGCTCTGGCTGGGAGAAGTGCCAAAAACGCGCGGCCAAGGAGTGTAAGGGTTCCGGCTATAAGGTCATTACGCGCTCTGACGACGCCAAGGATGAAGACGATTATCCTTTTGGCTTTAATCCCGCGGGCTTCGTAACCCGCACCATGCTGGTGATGTGCCGCTAGATCTGCGGTCTTCCGGCTTGGTATGGCGCCCTGAAAATGGGCGTCCAGATGCTGTGGAAGATATGTCAATCCCTGGGCTGTTCAAAATCTTCCGGGCGTGCTAAAACCTTTCAAGCGCTGATCTAGCTGCTTGAAAAAGAAGGGAAAAATATGACGAAGTCGGAGTTGATCGAACGAATTGTCACCCATCAAGGGCTGCTCTCATCCAAGGATGTGGAGCTGGCCATCAAGACCATGCTTGAACAAATGTCCCAATGTCTGGCCACCGGTGATCGTATCGAGATCCGCGGGTTTGGCAGCTTCTCTTTGCACTACCGTGCACCGCGCGTTGGTCGCAATCCAAAGACTGGCCAGTCGGTTAGCCTCGACGGTAAATTTGTCCCGCATTTCAAGCCGGGCAAAGAGCTGCGTGATCGTGTTAACGAGGAAGAGGAGGAGGGGGTTTGATCCTCGCTGCTGACTATCAGGGAGACGCTAATGCGTAATCTCAAGCGCATACTAATTGGCGTTTTTATTCTTTTATTGGTGTTGGCGATCCTGGCCTTTGTGCTTGAGAACCAGCAGTCAGTTTCTTTGCTGTTTCTGGGTTGGGCAGGACCTGAGCTTCCAGTATCGCTGGTCGTAGTGCTGGCCTTGCTCCTTGGTATGATCTTCGGCCCGATACTTGGCCTGTTTCTGGGGCGTTCGTCCAAAGCAGCGCGCAAGCGCCTTGCCTGAAAGCGACAGGTACAGGGCGTCTGTCGAATTTGCGCCTCAACCTGTCTATATCCATTAGTAAAAGATTCATTAAGCTGTAAAATGCGTCCCTTGTTCGATAGTGGCATATTCCCACATCGATTCAGACTGACTCTGACAGAAGCTTCGTAAATGGAGGCTTTTGCATTCATGGATTAGACCGCGCTCGTTGATGGCGCTGTCCGCAGCTCAAGGGTATGGTTTCGCGTGAAAATTCTAGTTACCGGCGGCGCCGGGTTCATTGGCTCGGCAGTCATCCGTCACATCATTTCCAATACCACCGACGCCGTGGTCAACGTCGACAAGCTGACGTATGCCGGTAACCTTGAGTCGCTGGCTGAAGTGAGCGGTGATTCGCGCTATGTGTTCGAGCGCGTCGACATCTGTGATCGTGATCAGATCGATCGTGTTCTGCGTGAGCACCAACCAGATGCCATCATGCACCTGGCCGCCGAGTCCCACGTCGATCGTTCGATCACCGGTCCGTCCGAGTTCATTCAGACCAACATCATCGGTACCTACACGCTGCTGGAAGCTGCACGCCATTACTGGGCTGCGCTGGATGATGCGCGTAAAGCCAACTTCCGCTTCCATCATATTTCGACTGACGAAGTTTACGGAGACCTAGAAGGTCCGGAAGACCTCTTCACCGAAACCACGCCTTATCAGCCTAGCTCGCCTTATTCGGCCAGCAAGGCCAGCTCCGATCACCTCGTTCGCGCCTGGGCTCGTACTTACGGCCTGCCGACGTTGGTCACCAACTGCTCGAACAACTACGGTCCTTGCCACTTCCCTGAGAAACTGATCCCGCTGATCATTCTTAATGCGCTGGAAGGCAAGCCGTTGCCTGTTTATGGCAAAGGTAATCAGGTTCGCGATTGGCTGTATGTCGAAGATCACGCCCGTGCTTTGTATAAAGTCGTGACCGAAGGTGTAATCGGTGAGACTTACAACATTGGCGGTCATAATGAAAAACAAAACATCGAAGTGGTGCATACCCTGTGTGCGTTGCTCGATGAGTTGCGTCCTGACTCGGCACATCGCCCGCATGCCAGCCTGATTACCTATGTTCAGGATCGCCCTGGTCACGACGTGCGTTACGCGATCGACGCCAGCAAGATCCAGCGTGAACTTGGCTGGACGCCTGAAGAAACCTTCGAAACCGGTATTCGCAAGACCGTCGAGTGGTACCTCAACAACACTGAGTGGGTTGCTCACGTCAAGAGCGGCAGCTACCAGCAGTGGATCGACCAGAACTACGCAGATCGCATGAACAAGGCATGAAGATTCTCCTGCTGGGCAAAAATGGCCAGGTAGGTTGGGAGCTGCAACGCTCCCTTGCCCCGCTTGGCGAGTTGATCGCACTTGATCGCCATGCCGTTGAAGGTTTTTGTGGTGACCTGTCCGATCTGGATGCGCTGCGTGCAACTATTCGTCGAATCCGCCCCGATATCATTGTCAACGCGGCAGCGTATACCGCTGTTGACAAAGCTGAATCGGAAAGCGAGTTGGCTGACCGGGTAAACGCTCAGGCGAGTCGGCTCTTGGCCGAGGAAGCTGCGATTCTGGGTGGCTGGCTGATTCACTATTCGACCGATTATGTCTTCAGTGGCCACGGCACCACACCTTGGCAGGAGACCGATGCAGTTGCTCCGGTCAATCAGTATGGCGAAAGCAAACTCGCGGGTGAGCAAGCCATCACTGCGTCCGGATGCAAGCATCTGATCTTCCGGACAAGCTGGGTCTACGGCGCTCGAGGCAATAACTTCGCCAAGACCATGCTGCGTCTGGCCAAAGATCGCGACACACTCAGCGTCATCGCCGATCAAATCGGAGCACCGACAGGGGCTGATCTGATTGCCGATGTCACCGCGTTGGCTATCCGCGAGGTGTTGCAGCGGCCCGAGCTGGCAGGCTTGTATCATCTGGCAGCCGCAGGTGAAGTCTCCTGGCATGGTTATGCCAGCCATGTAATTGCATTTGCTCAAGATAACGGTGAGCAGCTCGCCGTCGAGACGATCAGTCCGATCGATACGGCTGCTTATCCGACACCCGCGCGTCGGCCTCTGAACTCACGTTTGAATACTCAGAAGCTACGCGACAATTTTTCTCTACACTTGCCGGATTGGCAAAGTGGCGTAACCCGAATGCTTAGGGAAGTTCTCAACAAATGACCACGACAAATCGTAAAGGCATCATCCTCGCCGGTGGCTCGGGCACGCGCCTGCACCCGTTGACCCTGGGTGTCTCGAAGCAGATGTTGCCGATCTACGACAAGCCGATGATCTTTTATCCGCTGTCGGTATTGATGCTCGCCGGCATGCGCGAGATTCTGATTATCTCCACGCCTGAAGACTTGCCTTGTTTCCGCAAGCTGTTGGGCGACGGCAGTGTCTACGGGATCAAACTCACCTATGCCGAACAACCGAGCCCGGATGGTCTGGCACAGGCGTTCATCATTGGCGAAGAGTTCATCGGTGAGGATCCTTGCTGCCTGATTCTGGGTGACAACATCTTCTACGGTCAGCATTTCTCGGACAATCTGCGTTCGGCGAGCACCCAGCAAAAGGGTGCGACCGTTTTTGGCTATCACGTCTCCGATCCGGAACGTTTCGGCGTTGTCGAGTTTGACAAGAGTGGTCGCGCGCTGAGTATCGAAGAGAAACCGTTGAACCCCAAGTCCAACTACGCGGTAACCGGCCTGTATTTCTACGACAATGATGTTGTCGAGATCGCCAAGGGCATCAAGCCTTCGGAACGTGGCGAGCTGGAAATTACCGACGTGAATCGCGCGTACCTCGAGCGCAAGACTCTAAATGTCGAGATGCTGGGGCGCGGTTTTGCCTGGCTGGACACCGGGACTCATGACTCACTGCTGGAAGCGAGCCATTTCGTCCATACCATCGAACAGCGACAAGGCTTGAAAGTGGCCTGCCTGGAAGAGATTGCTTATCACAACGGCTGGATAACTGCTGAGCAACTGGGCGCTCAGGCTGATGCATTGAAAAAAACCGGTTATGGACAATATCTGCAGAAGCTCCTGGACTTGAGCGCTCGCTAATCACGAGTATCAGTTTTTCAATTATCAGTGTTTCAATCGTGCAAGCAGGAATGGCATGCCAGTCAGATCACCCAGGGTTGCAGTTTTGCTGGCTGCCTACAACGGAACGCAATGGATCGAGGAGCAACTGGCTTCGATCCTCGCTCAATCCGCAGTTAACGTTACCGTCTACATCAGCGTCGATGCCTCCACCGATGAAACCGAAACGCTGTGCGCGCAATTCGCTGCAGACCACCAGAATATCGTGGTGCTGCCGTCGGGTTTGCGCTTCGGTGGGGCATCGCGCAATTTTTTCCGGCTGATCCGCGATGTCGACCTGACGATCTACGACTATGTTTCCTTCGCCGATCAGGACGATATCTGGCACCCCGATAAATTGCAGCGTGCTATCGCTTCATTGCTTGAGAAGGGTGTGGATGCCTGTTCGAGCAATGTCACCGCGTTTTGGGACGATGGCAGGACTCATCTGCTCAACAAGGCGCAACCGCAGACCTGTTGGGATTATTTGTTCGAGGCTGCCGGTCCGGGCTGCACCTACGTGCTGGCAGCACCACTGGTGCAGGCGATGAAACAGTCGATGCTGGCACAGTGGGATGCCTTGCAAGCGGTCGGTCTGCATGACTGGTATTGCTACGCTTTCGCTCGCAGCCATGGTTTCAGTTGGTACATCGATCCTCGTCCTTCAATGGATTACCGCCAGCACGATAGTAATCAAGTGGGCGCGAACACCGGCTTCAGTTCAATGATCGCGCGCTACAAAACCATTCATGATGGTTGGTGGTTCAGTCAGGTTGCGCTCATTGCGCGACTGGTCGGCAAGGACAGTGACCCGTTTGTTCGCTCATGGATTGAGTTACGCCGCTGGCAGTTGATCAGGCTGTCGTTTTCCGCTTGGCGTTGCCGCCGCCGCATGAGGGATCGTGCTTTGTTTTTCGTGATTTGCTGGGCTACTGCACTTCTCGGGAAATCTGCCAAATGAATTTGCCCAAGGTCTGGGTTACCGGAGCGAGCGGCTTCGTCGGAGAAGCCTTGGTCTTGTGCTTGCTCGTACGGAAAAAATTTGCCCCTGTGGCTGCCGTGCGTGGGGCAACTCGTCTTCAAGGCTTGTGTCCCGTCGCCAGGTTCGAGTCGGGGACATGCGAGGCCACACAGTTGGCTGGCGTGCAGGTGGTCGTCCATGCGGCGGCGCGGGTGCACGTCATGAGTGAGACGGCGGGTGATGCGCTGGGCGAGTTTCGCCGGGTAAATGTCGAAGGCACGATGCAGTTGGCTCGTATGGCTGCGCAGGCTGGCGTCAAGCGCTTCGTTTACATCAGTTCGATCAAGGTCAATGGCGAGCGCACGGACCCGGGGCAACCGTTTACTGCCGATGACACTGCTGCGCCGCAGGATCCATATGGCATTTCCAAGCACGAAGCCGAACAGGCATTGCGTCAACTTGGCGAGCAGACGGGTATGCAGGTCGTGATCATTCGTCCGCCGCTGGTCTATGGGCCTGGGGTGAAAGCCAATTTTCTCAGTCTTCTCCAATGGCTGGAAAAGGGTTTCGTGTTGCCGTTGGGCGGCATTCGCAATCAGCGCAGCATGGTTGCGATCGGCAATCTGGTCGATCTCATCGAAACGTGCCTGGATCACCCGGCGGCGGCAGGGCAAACGTTTCTCGTAAGCGATGGTGACGATTTGTCGACACCTCGCTTGCTCAAGCGCCTGGCATCTGCTCTTGGGGTAAAGGCTCGATTGTTACCCGTGCCTGCGGCGCTGTTGCTGCTCGGCGGTGCACTCGTCGGCAGGCGCGGCGTTGCCCAGCGAGTCTGTGAATCTTTGCAGGTCGATATCAGCAAAAACCGCGAGTTGCTGGGTTGGGTTCCGCCCATCGACGTTGACACTGCCATGCGCCGTACTGCAAACCATTTTCTGGAAAAGCAAAAGACATGATATTTGGCGGTTTGCTCGTTACGATTTTTGCGCTGTCTTGGGCGATGACTTGGGGGTTGCGTCACTACGCCTTGTCGAAAAGTCTGATGGATATCCCTAATGACCGCAGTTCGCACTCGGTGCCGACGCCTCGTGGCGGCGGTGTGGCGATAGTGCTTGGGTTTCTGATTTCACTGCCCGTTCTGGGTGGTATGGGCCTGATGGATAACGCAACGCTCTACGCTTTGTCGGGTAGCGGGCTGCTGGTGGCTATCGTCGGGTTTGCCGATGATCACGGACATATCGCAGCCAGGTGGCGCCTGCTTGGTCATTTTGCGGCTGCCATTTGGGCCTTGTTCTGGATCGATGGGCTGCCCCCTGTCACGGTACTGAGTGCAGTGATTGATCTGGGCTGGATAGGCAACGGCCTCGCGGCAATTTATCTGGTCTGGATGCTCAATCTCTACAATTTCATGGACGGTATCGACGGCCTGGCCAGTGCCGAAGCGCTTTTCGTCTGCCTCGCCAGTGCGTTGATCTATGTCCTCGTCCGGCAGGAATCGTCGATTCAGTGCGTGCTCCTGTTGGGTGCCGCCGTGGGCGGTTTTCTGTGCTGGAATTTTCCACGGGCCCGAATCTTCATGGGGGATGCCGGCAGCGGATTTTTGGGTATTGCGCTGGGCATTCTCTCGCTTGACGCTGCCAGCCGTTCCCCTGAACTCCTCTGGAGTTGGTTGATTCTCCTCGGCGTCTTTGTGGTCGATGCGACCTGGACGCTTTGCCGGCGGCTGTTGAACGGGGACAAGGTGTACCAGGCTCATCGCAGCCATGCCTATCAATATGCCTCGCGCGAGTATCAGAGCCACAAGGCGGTGACGCTCGCGGTGGTCGCGCTGAATGTGTTCTGGTTGTTCCCGTGGGCCATTGTCGCGGCTCTGGACGTGGTTCCCGGTCTCATCGCACTGATCATCGCGTACGCTCCGCTGTTCTGGCTAGCCGTCCGGTTCAAGGCCGGCAATCGTGAGCCCGTCACGGAGACTGGAGCGTAGCCGCAGGCTATTCCCTCGGGTGATGCAGGTCGTGGGAGCGTGAATCGGATAATGATATGATCCGCGCCCTCGGTTCGGCGAATACGCGGAATTTTCAGGATTGACATGCAAGAGGGTGTCGTATTGCGGGCCAATATTCATAGGCGCTTACGACAATTCGACCCATTTGTCTTGTTCAGTTCAATGAGTGTCGGAGCAGTCATACATGCAGCACAAGGATAACAATTTAAATCTGCTTCGGCTGGTTGCTGCGCTGATGGTTCTTTACGCACACTCTTTTGATTTGTACGGCAATTTACCTGTCGGGTTTATGGATTCGACCTATGGCAGTCTCGGTGTCAACATTTTTTTCATCATCAGCGGTTATCTGATCGTAAAGAGCTGGGACTCCACACCCAACGCCAGAGCATTTCTGATGAAGCGGTCACTGCGGATTTTTCCCGCGTTGATTGTCGTAGTGGTTGCCAGCGCTTTTATTCTGGGCCCCCTGTTGTCCACGCTGACGGTTCGTGAGTACTTTGCACAACCGCTCACGTGGGGTTATCTGAAAAACATTTTCTTGAAGCCGGTGTTCATTCTTCCTGGTGTTCTTGAAAACGCAAAACTCCCACGCGTCGTCAATGGTTCGCTGTGGAGTTTGCCCATCGAGTTTTTCATGTACCTGATGGTGATGGGCCTGGGGATGGCGTTGAAGGGCGGGCGCTGGATTTATACTGCCACGACTGCGCTGTTTGCTGCGGTAGTGATTTTCTGGTGCTGGCGCGAGACCCCTTTGGTGGTGATATACGGGACCGGTGTCCAGTATGTTTTTCTCACCGGCATCTATTTCATGATCGGTGCCTGTTATGCGAAATGGCGGCTTGAGCGCTGGTTCAGTCTCTCCGGCGTTTGCGTGCTGATAATGGCAACGATCCTGCTGGCACCCTATGTGCAGGTTTCCAAAGGCCTGTTGTGGTTCACCCTGCCGTATGTGGTGTTGGCCTATGGTTTGTCCAGCAGTTGGCTGGGTAGTTGGGTCAACCGGATAGGGGACTGTTCATACGGGGTCTATATCTACGCTTTCCCGGTACAACAGTTCATTCTATTCAAATTTCCGGATATTTCGTATCCGCTTTATCTGGGCGTGACGATCGTTATTACGCTGATGCTCGGTTACCTGTCCTGGCATCTGGTTGAGAAACGGATGTTGAATTTCAAATCCAGATTGCTGGTTCGTGCAGATAAAGCTGAGCCCGTATTAATTCCGGAAATCGGAAAAAACTTAAGTCGATGAGCCCGGATAGTTAAATGGAATTCATGATGTCATGCGGTGGTTTTGAAGTGGTGGTGAATGTGTTTGTGACACACGGTGACTTTCAATGAACTGGTTGAGGACGATGCTGGCGGATCGCAGGATTTTGTTGAGCCTGGTTTCAAATGATCTCCGCGCCCGCTATTTGACCAACTATCTTGGTTTCTTGTGGGTCTTTATTCAGCCGTGCGCGACAACGCTGATCCTGTGGTTCGTGTTTCAGTTCGGCTTCAAGGCAGCACCTCATGGCGACTTTCCTTTCGTCCTGTGGCTGGTGTGCGGGCTGGTGCCGTGGTTCTTTACAGTCGAGGCATTGAATTCCGGTTGTACGGCGGTCAAGGAGAACAGTTTTCTGGTCAAGAAAATTGTCTTCAAGGTTTCTCTGTTGCCACTGGTTAAACTCACCTCGGCAGTACTGGTGCACATTTTCTTTGTGTTCATCCTGCTGCTGCTGTTCGTGATTTATGGCTATCAGCCAAATCTGTACTGGTTGCAAGTCGGCTATTACATCGCCTGCCTGTTCATGCTGCTTCTGGCAATTGCGTGGATTACCAGCTCAGTAGTGATCTTCTTCCCGGACCTTAGCCAGTTGGTGGCGATGGCCACGCAGTTCGGCTTTTGGTTGACCCCGGTGTTCTGGGATATAGATGCCATCCAGGGACGTGCGGGGTCTTACCTGCGCCTGAACCCGTTTGCCTACATCGTTGAAGGATTCAGGGATTCGCTCATTCGCAATATCTGGTTCTGGGAGCGGCCGACTCAAACCCTGGTCTTCTGGGGAGTGTTGATCGTTCTAGCGCTGATAGGCTGGCGCACATTCAAAAAATTAAGACCTCACTTCGCGGATGTTTTGTAATGAATGCAGTGAATGAGAGCGCAATCTGCGTCCGTAACGTGAGTAAGGTTTATCGCCTCTATGACAAGCCTGTTGACCGCCTGATTGAGGCACTTTCACCTTTCGGCAAGCACCGGCATCACGATTTCCACGCGCTGACTGACGTTTCTTTCAACGTCGAGAAAGGCCAGACCGTGGGGATTCTCGGAAAAAACGGTGCGGGCAAAAGTACTCTGTTGAAAATCCTCACCGGCGTTCTCACGCCTTCCAGCGGCGAAGTCCAGGTTGTGGGTCGTGTTGCGTCGCTCTTGGAACTTGGGGCCGGCTTCAATCCGGACTACACCGGTGTCGAGAATATCTATTTCCAGGGATCCCTCATGGGTTACTCCCATGCGGAAATGCAGACGCGTATTGCGGCCATTCTGGAGTTTGCCGACATCGGTGACTTCGTCAATCAGCCTGTGCGCATGTACAGCAGCGGCATGTTTGCGCGTCTGGCTTTTTCCGTGGCAATCAATGTCGAGCCCGATGTGTTGATCGTGGACGAGGCGCTGAGCGTGGGTGATGCGGGGTTCCAGCTCAAGTGCATGTTGAAAATGAAACATATGCAGGAGCGCGGCACCACGATCCTCTTCGTTTCTCACGATACTCAGTCGGTTATTCGCTTCTGTCAGGCCGTCATCGTGATGCAGAACGGGCAGATCATCGATTACAGCACCGACGTGCTGACCGCGACCAAGAACTACGAGAAGAAGGTTCGTAACAGCAGTGCGGTAGCGATTCCGGAAGCTGAGGAATTGCATGCTGATGTGTCCTACGAAAAGGAATTGGGCGATATCTCGGAAGTTCGATTCGGTTCAGGTGCGGCGAAAATAAACGCGGTGGATTTCTACAGCGCCGACGGCACCCAGACCAACCACTTCGAACCTACCGAAGATGTCACCATGCACTGTTATGTGCAGTCCTCCATGGACATCAAGGAAGTCGTGATGGGCTACTCGTTGCGCGACGCCAAGGGCGTCGATGTGGCCGGTGACAATACCCTGTTGGCCGGGTGCAAGTTCGATCTCGATGCCGGTGCGCACAAGGTCAGCTTTTCCTTCCCGCTGAATGTAGCGCCGGGGGAATATTTTCTCTTTATTGGTATGGCCAGTCTGGATGGCGAGCGCGTTGAACTGGATCAGCGTTGGCCCATGCGCAAACTCAGCGTATCGGGCGGGCGCCAGATCGTCGGAGTCGCTTATTGCCCGTCAACAGTCAACGTTGTGAAGGTTGCTTGAATCATGCTTAAGATTGGTAATGCTAAGGTCGCGGATACCGTCAAGTTTCATCTGGACGATACGGCTGACTGCATCATTGAGGATGGCGTTCAGCTGTGCGACAACGTCGTCATTGAATGCGGTGCGGGAGGCAGCGTGCGGATTGGCTCCGGGACGGTCGTCAATTACGGAACGTGGATCAACGGCAGTGGCAAAGTCACCATCGGTGAGAATGTCCTGATCGCCCCCAATGTATGCATCACCTCGTCCACCCATCGATATCATTTGCACACGCCGATCACCGAGCAGGGCATGCGGATGGCCGAGGTGAGCATAGGAGATGACGTCTGGATTGGCGCCAGTGTATCGGTGCTGGCAGGTGCGGAGGTCGGCCGAGGTTCGATTGTCGCGGCGAATTCCGTAGTCAAATTCAATGTGCCCCCTCAAAGCATTGCGGCCGGTGATCCTGCTGTCAAAGTTGCTTCACGCAAATACAAGCGTGTGGTGTTTTATACGCTGCCGCTGATCTTGCGGGATCGCCCGACGTTGTTCAGCAGCATCGTCGACATCTATCTGCCGCTCGCCGATACATTTGCCGTTAAAGGTTGGGAATGTGTTTTTGTCGGCTCCAATGAGCTGAACGAACAGTATCCGGACTTCAAATACGACTGGATCAGTCCGTCCTCCTACAATCTTGATTATCCGCGGGCCGGAAATGCCGAGTGGATGAGTGATTGGAAATGCCTGCTTGAACAGCAGCCACTGGACTTTCACGATCAATTCGTCGCGTCACTCCTGGACAATGTCGAGCCGGACCTGGTGTTCTGCTGGAACTACGACGGCAGTCTCGATACCGCGTGTTCAACTGCGGGCATCCCGTTGTTGTTCAACGAACTGGGCATGCTTCGCGCGCCCAATCCGATGGCTTACTACTCCGATAGTCGCGGCGTAAATGCGCGCAGTGGCTTCAGCGCGGAATTCCTCGAGTACCAGCAGAAGTCCGGCGGAGTACCAAGCGTTGCCGCCTTGGCGAACCTGGCGCAGATGGAAGAAAGTTACCCTCGGCAGAATTCCGGTCGTGTCCCGACGGTGTTGATCCTGCTTCAGGTTCAAGACGATTCCAATATCATCATGGGATCGCCGTTTGCCAGCATGGACGAGTATGTTCGACATGTTCTGTCTTCGATTGAGGGCGCGCCGTTTACCGTCATCGTCAAGCCCCATCCTCTGGATGAAGTGCCGGATCTGCCTGAGCATGTCCAAGTGGCAGGCAAGGAAGCAAACATCGCGGATCTGATCGCTGGCGCCGATGTGGTGTTCACCATCAACTCCTCCGCAGGCTTCGAAGCCGCTTTGGCCGGGAAAACCGTTTATACCCTCGGCAAGGCTCCCTACAGCGGAACAGGTTTGACCATCGATGTCGAACAACCGCAGGACCTCCCGGCCTTGTGGCAGGCTCATGGCGCCGTGGCACCTTGCACCCGGGATCTGCGCGCGCAGGTTCTGGATTTCGCGCGGTCACGCTACTTTCTCAGCGAGGCGCAATTCCGTGAACCATCGGCGCACCTTTCCCGGTTGCCGCGAGCGCTGCCTGTCGACCTGTCAAGAAACGCGTTTGATCCGGATCTTGAGAGTTTCCGTCAGCAGTCCTATATCAGTTGGCTGGAAGGCAAGGCAGAGGAAGCCCAGGTCGATCTTTCCACGCTGAGTGAAACGTATCTGGCCACCCAAAGCGAACTGGCAGCTGTCAGGCATGAGTTGCTGGTGGCCAATGATCAGCTCTCGATCATAGAAGGTAACTTTACCGGGGCGTTGCAATACCCTGATTTGGGCAATGAAGAATCTGTGCGGATTCAGAAGCTGCTGCTTATTGAGCGCGAGTCGCTGCAACAGCAGATTGAATCGAGCAAAGCGGAAGTTGAAGAGCTCAAACGCACACTCCATGATGTTTATGCCTCGAAGTCCTGGCGCCTTACCCGACCCATTCGCGGTGGCCGGCGTGTGCTGTGGACGCTTCGAAACAGGCTCAGCAATCCTCGCGCCGTGCTGCGGCCTATTTATCAGCGGTTGCCATTTCTGATTGGCGTGCGCATGCGATTGAGGCATTGCATCAAGGCTGTGCAAGCCAAATTCATGCGAGCCATCAACTCGCAACACAATCTGAAGTCGTTGCAAGTCATTGCCGACCGGCGTTTTGGCTACTCGCTGGATGCGCCTGTGTTCGATCTGCAGCCGATCATCGATGTCTCGATCGTTACTTATAACAGCAGCAAATGGGTGGATGGATTCTTCGCCTCCCTGCAGGCACAGGACTATCCACTCCAGCATTTGAATCTGTGCTTCGTCGATAACGGCTCCAAAGACAGCACCGTTGAGGACTTGCTCCGTTGGAAAACGCTGCTTGGCGCTGAGGTTGCAGGGTTTGAAGTCGTTCAAGGTGAGAACGTTGGTTTTGGTCTGGGGCATGACAGGGCGATCAAGTCCGGGCAATCGGAATTTATTCTGATCAGTAACATCGACATCGTCTTTGCACCTGATTCGATTGCCAAGGTAGTTGCGACTGCGAACGCGGATAAGATGGGATCCGTTGCATCCTGGGAATTGCGCCAAGCGCCCTATGAGCATCCTAAATACTACGATCCGGTCACCCATGAGACCAACTGGTCTTCCCATGCCTGTATTCTGATCCGACGTTCGGCCTATGCAAAAGTCGGCGGCTACGAACACGAAATTTTCATGTATGGCGAAGATGTCGAATTGTCTTACCGGTTCCGTTCATACGGTTATCAGTTGAAGTATTGCCCTTCAGCGGTGGTCTATCACTACACCTATGAACATGAAAATCACGTCAAGCCGATCCAGTTCACCGGCAGTACATTGGCGAATGCCTACCTGCGTCTGCGCTATGGCGATGTCAGCGACAAGTTTGGTGCGCTGGTGCTACAAAGTGCCTTGCTGTTCCGACCTGAAGTCTACGCGGGTGTGCGCCGCGATCTGATCGCGAATATCCGCAAGATCGTGCGTAAGTTTCCACACTTTCTATCCGGCAAAGGCTCGAACAGCCAGGCTTACTTTCCGTTCCGCGGTTTCGACTATGAAATGATCCGCGACGGGGCATTCTGGACGGTAGGCGAGCCTCTGGCCGAAGAGCCGCTGGTAACGATCGTTACACGAACTTACCGTAACCGGAACGAGTTCCTGCGCCAGTCGATCATGTCTGTTTTGAATCAGACCTATCCAAATGTCGAGCTGGTGGTGGTCGAGGATGGTGGTGAAACGATGAAGGAGCTGGTTGCCGAATTTCAGCGTCCTGAAGGCCGCGCCATTCGTTTCTATGGCATGGACAAAGTCGGCCGGTCCGTCACCGGCAACTACGGCCTGGAAATGGCTAAAGGCACTTACTGCATGTTCCTGGATGACGACGATCTGCTGTTTTCCGATCACGTCGAGGTGCTGGTTGCGGCCTTGGCGAATAAACCCGATTCGGTGGCGGCTTACTCGCTGGCAATGGAAGTAGGCACTAATGTCGCAGCTGACGGACGCTACACCGAAGTCAGTCATGAGACGCCGTCATACTACAAACACGAGTATGACTACGATACGTTGCTGGATCACAACTTCATTCCAATTCAGTCCTTGCTGTTTCAGCGCTCGCTGTACCTGGAGCGGGGCGGGTTCGAAACCGATATGAGTCACCTCGAGGACTGGAATCTGTGGCTGAGGTACGGTTACGGCAACACGTTCACCTATGTTGCCAAAACCACTTCACTGTTCCGTACTCCCGCCGATCCGAGTGTTCGTCTGGAGCGGCACAAGTCATTGCACGAGGCTTATTCTCTCGCCAAGGACCGAGCTGCGAAGTCTTGCGAGGGTTATCGCTCTGCAAGCTCTGAAGGGCAGGAGTAAGTGCTGTTGGAGCAAGCGCTGCCTTCTGAAAGGGCGCTTGCCTAAGTCAGGGAATGAGCAATAAAAAAGCCGATGTGGCTGATACGTTCGAGACAGCGAGCGTATCAGCCACGTCGGCTTTTTTATGGGCGGTTTATTCTTTGTGCTAAGGATGTAACGCGGTTGGCGTTCGCACCTGATCAGACTTTGGGTTCAGAGTGCTTCGGTTTTATGAAAACAAGCTTGCTCAACGTGTAGGTCAGGGGCAGCGAGAGAATAATGGCAGCAAGTGGTGCCAGAAATTCCGGCAAGAATAGAATCCTTACCCAGAACCACACGACCAATAAGCCGAACAGATACTGTGCCAGGTAAATCAGTGGGAAAAAAATGACCGATTTCAATCCCTGGTGTTCTTTAAATACAACGTATCGGCTTAGAAGAAAGGCCAATAGAATCCCGCATACGTAGCTGATCGAATAACTTGTCGTATAAGCGAAGAAGTTAAGCAGTATCAGATAGAGCGCGTAAGTGACGGCGGTGTTGAGTCCGCCGGTCAGCAAGAAGCGGAGAAATTTTATCTCGGTCAGTTTTTTCAGGTTCACGTCACAGTTGCCCGGCGTCTTTCTTTTCCAGCAGGAACTGGTCGTAATCGCGAATGTAGTCGCTTGCCTCATAATGTTCGGAAGCAAATACCAGGAGCACTGCGTCAGACGAGTATTTGTACTGAATGCCCCACGTCATTGCAGGCAGGAACAAGCCAAGAGTGTGGGAGTCGAGCACAAACTCTTGCCGGTTTGTACCGTTGTCGGCGACCACGTGGACGGTCCCTTTCACCGCGATCAAAAACTGATGGCATTCACGGTGCGCGTGTTCACCGCGGGTTTCAGCGGTAGGAACATTTGAAACGAGAAAATATCGCTTCACTGAAAAAGGAATGTCTCGCTCGAATTCCCCGACGCTGAGGCTGCCGCGGATATCGACCGCTTCAAGCATGCGATGCAGGGTCACGCCGCAAGGGTAAACTTCAGACGCTCCCACTTTGCTAGGACTTTCGATTGTCGTGGCATTCGTCGCTTTGGCGTCGACATAGCCAATGATCTTTGCCGGATTCCCTACAACGATCGCGTTGGGTGGCACCGATTTGGTGACAACCGAACCTGCGCCGACCATTGCCGATGAGCCGATGGTAATGCCAGGCAGAATGGTCGAGTTGGCACCTAGCGAGGCGCCTTTTCTGATGATGGTCCTGGCGAACTCAGTCGGATAAACCTTGCTGCGTGGGAAGATATCATTGGTGAATGTCACGTTTGGCCCGACAAACACATCATCTTCGATGGTGATGCCGTCCCATACTTGCACGCCACACTTGAGTGTCACGCGAGAACCGATAACCACGTCATTTTCAACGAAAACATGATCACAAATATTGCAGTCTTCACCGATGTCTGCATTCGGGAGTACATGTGCAAATGCCCAGATTCGCGATCCGGCCCCAACAGTTTGGGACTCGCAAATCGCTCGCTCATGAACAAAAAAATTACGTGAATCGGTCATTTGTTGACTCCAAATTCAAGGGATTGCATCGGGATTGCCAATGGACGTCCCTTGGTATTTTCATAGGTTCGCCAGGCATACGAGCCCACAACGCCGAGACCAAGTAAATTGAGGCTACCCAGAAAGGTGATCATGAATAGCGTCATCGCGTAGCCCGGTACTTCAATGAGTCCAGCCAGCTTGGAAAAAACTACGCTGATGCCATATAGCGACGAAATAAACGAGCCAGCCGCGCCGACCCTGATCAATAAGCGGATGGGCAGGTCTGTAAACGAAAAAACGCTGTCCATCAGATAATTGACTTTTTTCCGAAGCGTCCACGCCGATTTGCCGTGCTCCCGCGCCACGCGGGAATAGAGCACCACCTCTCGACGGAACCCTAGCCAGAAAATCTGTGCGATGAGAGAGCTATGGCGCTCTTCCAGCTTAAGAAGATTGTCGCGGAAAGCCAGATTGCAGCCGAACATGTCCACGCCGCCGGCAGGCATTTCCGGAATGACATAGCGCTTGTAGAGCCCCCAGAACGTTTTCGAAGCAAGCTTTGAAAGTAACGGGTCTTCCCGGCTTTCCCGAACTCCCACAACCACGTCGACAGGCTGGTTTTTCAGAACCTCGTTCATGGTCAGAACGAGGCTCGGAGGCTCCTGAAGGTCTGCCGCCATGACCGCAAAGGTCGTGCCTTTGGCGTGCTGGAGCCCCGTCCTGATCGCCATGAACGAACCGAAGTTCTTCGATAGAAGGACCAGCTGTGATACGAACGGCTGCGTTGGCAGGGCATCGCGCAGCAGTTCGAATGAGCGGTCTGGACTACCATCTACAACAAATACTACTTCCAGTTCGCCTTGAAGTTTAGTGTTCAGGTCTTGTATCGCTTGTAACAACGAAGGGATTGATTCTTCGTTGCGGTAGACTGGAATAACAAGCGATAACACACTAAATCCCCTGTTTGAAGAAGTTGCAGACGACTTCGATGACACGATCAACTTGTTCATCGCTCAAGCCTGGGAAGCACGGAAGCGAAACGAGTTTCGAACTGGCGGCTTCAGTAACCGGCAAACTGATCGACTCATTCAATGTATAAGCTGTTTGCCAATGATCGGGAACGGGATAGTGGATGTCGGTGCTGATGCCGTGTTCTTTTAAATAAAGGGTGAAGTCTTCGCGTTTTTCCACTCGCAATACAAACAAGTGTGCGACAAAGTCGTCGCCCAGGCTGGCGGGCAACTTTACCGGCAGTGCTGCGAAAGCTTCACAGTATTTCTTCGCGATGGCACGGCGTTCTGCGTTCCATTGGTCGAGCAGTGGAAGCTTGACGCGCAAGATGGCGGCCTGCATTTCATCCAGGCGGCTGTTGCGTCCCAGAGGTACGGTCACGTGATACTTGGACGCCCAGCCATATTGCCGCAACTTAAGCAGACGATCGGCAATCTCTGGCGAGGATGTGACGATCGCACCTCCGTCCCCCAGTGCACCGAGATTTTTCGTCGGGTAAAAGCTGAAGCAGGCAAGGTCGCCATAGGAGCCACATTGGCCGTCTTGCGAGCGAGCACCATGCGATTGTGCGCAGTCTTCCAGCACCGCTGCACCCGATGCTCGAGCGATCGAAGCGAGATTCTGGATATCTGCCAGTTGCCCATAAAGATGCGTGACGATGACAACTTTCGCCGGCTTGCTCAACGCTTGCTTCAGCGATTCAGGGCACATAGTAAGCGTGCTGGCGTCGACATCGACGTAAACCGGCTCGGCGCCAACTGCCCTGATGGCAGTGCTGCTATAGAATCCGGCATTAGCGACGGTGACGACGCGATCACCAGGGCCAACTCCCATGCCGAGCAACGCGATTTCCAGGGCTTCGGAGCCATTGGCAACGGAAATGCAGTGCTCTACTCCAACATAGTCGGCAAATTCGCGCTCAAACGCTTTGACCTCTTCACCCATGATGTACCAGTGACGATTGACGACACGCATGAGGGGTTCGGAAAAATCGATGCCCGCGTTTGCGGCAACGGCTGAAAAGAGAGGGATTTGTTGTTTGGCGTCCATGGTTTATCCAGAATTTTTGGCTGCCCGCATGATAAAGGGCAAAGGCTTATTTCACAATTGGCAGAGCAGGCGCGGCGTCCTTAACTCGAGCATCGGGGGCTGCGAAAAAATGACCTGCGTGACGCGTATGGGGGTGGGGTAAGCGCAGGGTGTTTTTCCGTGGGGATGAGACCGTGCAATTGCAATAAATCGTTGATAAGTCACTGCCAGAAGCGTGCCACCATGCCTCGCTTTTTGTGCACTAGTGCTGTATTTTGCAAGCGTTTTTTTCCGAATTCCTAAAAATCCAAGAGTTTGTCATTTGTATATGAATGCCTTTTTCCTTTCTTACATTCTCCAGAAAAAAACACTTGCGGAGTATTGCCGCGGCATTCTGGTTCTTGCGATTTTTTTTGGGTTCATGATTTTTGTTTCGCCTTTCAGTCGCCCCGTCCTGAATATTGACGTGGTGTCGAGTGTGTCCGGCGTGTCTCAAATATTTTTTAATGACGGGATAAGTTACAGCGAAGAAAACTCCCTGCAGTTGGCTGTGAAGAAAGGCGATAATCGCTTGGCTTATCCACTTTCAATTGTGGCATCTCCCGTTCGCTGGGATCCCTTCAATTCGTCTGGAAGCGTTGAGGTCAGGGGCACAAACGTCACTCTCTTCGGTGTGGAGTTGCTGTCGGGTGGAGTGTCATTCAAGCCGCTCAATCAAATCGAGAAGATAGACAGCGTTTCTGGCAAAACCGTCATTGACATGCACGCGGACGCTTTTGACCCTGAACTCGAACTGCATTTTGATGTGAGTCAGTTCAGCAAGGCCAGGGCGTTGTTGAGCGCGGCGGCTGGCGTTGCTGCAGCACTGCTGGTTTTTCTTTTGATTCATTTTGCCAAAGAGTTGAATTCGCTGTTTCGCTCGCTTCCGTCATGGCTGTTCGTGATCGCTTTATTGGCTTTTTTGAATTTGTACGTTTTTTACGATCATGTGTTTGGGCAAAACGTCTTTCCTTGGGACTTTTCAATCACCTACCATGCCGTTCCCAATTACTGGCTGACGTCCCTGCAATCAGGACAGTTCCCCATGTGGGTTCCTTTCCAGGGAATGGGCTACCCACTGCTGATGAACATGCAGTCGGGTCTGTTTTATTTGCCCAACTATTTCTTTTATGTATTCGACGTGCCCTACACCGTACATGCCGCGGTTGTATTTCAAGTGGTTCATGTGTTTTTTGCAGGCATTGGCGCCTACGTGCTTTTGCGCAAAGCGGGCCATGATGTTTTAACCGCCACGATTGGCAGTGTTGCCTATAACTTGTTTGGCGGATTTTTCTGTAACTCTGAACACCTTGATATCGTGCGCAGCTTTGTATTTCTACCGTGGATTTTTGCGGGTCTGGTAGATCTCATGAAAAACGGCGTCAAACCGTTTCCGGTGATTATCCTTCCGCTGATGTTGCTGTTTCAGTGGACAGGGGGCTATCCGGGCGTCTCGATCAGCATGTTGTTCATTTCATTCGTTTTGATTTTTGTCTCCGCTATTGCCAGAGAATGTTCATGGAAACACTTTGTCATTGGCGGCGCACTGATGATGAGCGGCGTGATCATGGCGTCGCCGGCATTTTTCCCAGTGCTGATGCTCAAGGGGGAGATTGCCAGATCCTCTGAGGCTGGCAGCCTGGCGAAAACGTTTGTTTCGCCTGTGAATTTGACGAGTCTGATGCAGCGTATTGATTATGCCGGGCTGCCCAATGATGTTTCGATGCGGTCGCTGCACATCCTGATCATTCCGTTCGTGTTCATCTTTTTCGTGAACATGGGCATATTCAAACGCAATCTGGGAATGGCGGCTGTTGCCTGCTGTGCATTGCTCATGGCTATGGGTGGCTGGGCTTTCGACATCATCGTCAGGTTGTTTCCACCTCTGGGTTACAGCCGATTCCCGAGTGCTGACTATCGTGGGTTTATTGCGCTGGCGCTTATATATTTCGCCATGCTCGGTTATCAGGAGTACAAGGCAAGCAGCTTTGGCGTGGTGAAAGATCGTCTGATCAGGTTTGTCCTTTTCGGTGTACTGACTTACTTCGTTGTGGATCCGTTGCTGGCAAACCAGAACGCGTTTGTCTTCTCGCTCGTTATGATCCTGTGGGTTATCGTCGCGCTGTGCATCCATCGCCTGAAATTGAGTCCACTGATTATTTTCGTGTTGTTTTTCTCAATTCAAGTAGCTGACTTCATGCGTATCGAAGCGGGTCAGGTTTATTGGAACAGCCTGGAGACTGGCGAGAAGCATTTACGCAAGTTCGGGTCACTGGAGACTCCTGCCAAACTGCTCACCCAGCGCATCAAGGGCCTCGACACTCGGGCCGAGCGTAGCGATGAATTCCGCGGTTACGTCTACGGCTATCAGGGTTACCTCACCGGCATCTACATGGTGGGGGATTACTCCGGGCCAATGCAGTTCCTCCGTCAGCGGTACATCATGGATAATCCTGATTTGCTGACGTACGCGAAAAAAGCCTGGACGCCGGTTCTGTTCAAAGCTCAGCCAGGGGCGGAAGAGGCCATCGCTGCTATCAAGTCGCAGAACAGTGCCGCCGATGAGCGAGTAAGGCTTACGTTGTATAAGCCCAACCAGATTGAATATGTTGTCAAGTCTGACTCCGGATTCGGTTTCCTCGAAAATGAAACCTACTTTCCAGGCTGGACGATGACTCTCGATAACGGAGCCACAATACAAGCCAAGGATATTCACGGCTTCCGGTACTGGGAAATGCCTGCAGGCAACTATAAGGCAGTGGCGAAATTCGAAATGCCCTATTTTCGTACCGCTACTCTTCTGGCGATCTGCGGGGTAATCGGCTATTTGCTGGGTGTCATGTGCCTGCTCATACTCCGCAAGAAGCAGCCCCAGCAGTCTGCTGCATAGGTCCAGCTTTCCGCGCCTGCGGGGCCTAGGCCCCTCAGGCGTTTTATTCTGATCAACGGCCGCCGAACTCCCTCTTATCAAGCGCGGCGTTGCCGGATTCGCCATCGTGGCGCAAAAATTCCGCCAGTGTTAAACGAGACGCTCGCCTCTATCGATTTGTCAGCGTGCTTTCGCCCGTGTTTTTTCTGTAACCCGGATCTTTTACTCCGTACAATGCGTACGCCGGTTCAACCAATGGAGTAGGTCAGATTGGTACGAGGGAATATGGGAAAACTACGCGTATTTTTGTTGGCGCTGCCGCGCAGGCAGAAACGATTGATCCAAGTGCTGACGGATACAGTCCTCGTTTGGGCCGCACTGTGGATGGCGTTTATCGTACGTCTCGGCGTTGATGAGATGGTCAACCCGATAAAGGTTCATCTCTGGCTGTTCGTTTGCGCCCCGATCGTGGCTATTCCCTTGTTCATTCGTTTCGGTATGTACCGCGCCGTCATGCGCTACTTCGGCAATGACGCACTTGTGGCCATCATCAAAGCGGTGAGTTTGTCTTCGCTGATTCTGGCATTGGTGGTCTATTGGTACAGCAACCACGAAACGGTTGTCCCTCGCTCGATCATTTTCAACTACTGGTGGCTGAGCCTGGTCATTATCGGTGGTCTGCGCTTGTTAATGCGCCAGTACTTCATGGGTGACTGGTTCAATGCTGCTCAGCACGTACCGTTCACCAATCGCGATGACGGACTGACGAAGGTGGCCATCTACGGTGCAGGCGTTGCCGGTAATCAGTTAGTGGCTGCGTTGCGCATGGGCCGCGTGATGCGGCCTGTTGCGTTTATCGATGATGATTCAAGCATCGCCGATCGTGCCATCTCCGGCCTGCAAGTCTATAAGCCCAAACATATACAGCAGATGATTGATGTCACTGGGGCTCAGGAGATTCTCTTGGCGCTTCCATCATCTACACGTGCCCGACGCCGGGAGATTCTGCACCTGCTTGAAGGTTTTCCCCTGCATGTGCGCAGTGTTCCCAATTTCACCGACCTCGCCAGCGGGCGTGTGAAGGTCGAGGACATTCAGGAAGTCGATATTGCCGACCTGCTGGGACGCGACGCGGTGCCGGCTCAGCCTGATCTGCTGGAACGCTGTATCAAAGGCAAGATTGTCATGGTGACCGGGGCAGGGGGATCTATCGGGTCTGAACTGTGTCGACAGATCTTTTCCTTGCAGCCGACCACACTTCTTTTGTTTGAACACAGCGAGTTCAACCTTTACAGCATTCTTTCCGAGCTGGAGCAGCGTGGCTGTCGGGAGTCGGTATCCGTCAAGCTCCTGCCGATCCTCGGTTCGATCCGGCATCAGGACAAGCTGCTCGATGTGATGAAAACGTGGAAGGTCGATACGGTCTACCATGCTGCGGCTTACAAGCATGTGCCGATGGTCGAGCACAATATCGCTGAAGGCGTTCTCAATAATGTCATCGGCACGCTCAATACTGCCCAGGCGGCTCTGCAGTCTGGCGTTTCAAACTTCGTACTGATTTCTACCGACAAGGCTGTGCGCCCGACCAACGTCATGGGCAGCACCAAGCGTCTGGCCGAGTTGACCCTCCAGGCTTTGAGCCGTGAGATTGCCCCGGTATTGTTTGGCGACCATTCCAAGGTCTCCCGGGTCAACAAAACGCGCTTCACCATGGTGCGTTTCGGAAATGTGCTGGGTTCGTCCGGTTCGGTGATCCCGCTGTTTCACAGCCAGATCAAATCAGGCGGTCCACTGACGGTCACGCATCCCAAGATCACTCGCTATTTCATGACGATCCCCGAAGCTGCGCAGCTGGTCATCCAGGCCGGTTCCATGGGGCAGGGCGGAGATGTCTTCGTTCTGGATATGGGCGAGCCGGTAAAAATCGTCGAACTGGCAGAGAAAATGATTCACCTGTCCGGTTTGAGCATTCGTTCGGATCGAAATCCTCAGGGCGACCTCTCCATTGAGTTCACCGGTCTGCGCCCCGGTGAAAAACTCTACGAAGAGCTGCTGATCGGCGACAACGTTGCGGCAACGCCACACCCGATGATCATGACCGCCAATGAAGATCATCTGCCGTGGGATGTGCTGAAGGCAAAGCTGAGCGAGTTGCTTCTTGCGGTCGAGAAAGATGATTACTCGCGTGTCCGCCAACTCCTGCGTGAAACCGTCAGCGGCTATACGCCTGATGGTGAAATCGTCGACTGGATCTACCAGCAGCGCCGCCTCGAACCCTGATTGTTTCACATCCTGTAACGGACACATTTTTGACAGGCTCCCATCATCGCCTAAGTTTGGGGAGCAGCTTCGGAGAAGCTGCTTTCTAAAAACGATGATGGAGCGTCACTTTATGCGTACCGGTTACTTCTATTCTCTGATGTTTGCCCTGCTTACCAGCGCCTCGATTGCCGCCGTCGCTGCACCTGTGGTGCCAGTGCCCGCGCCTAAGGGCGACATGGTGATGGGAGCGACGGCCCCTGCCCAGAGTGCAAAACTCGACCTCAACGATGCCGATGCGGCGACACTGCAAAAGGAACTGTCCGGCGTGGGTGAGGCAAAGGCGAAAGCGATTGTTGCTTATCGTGAAACAAACGGTCCGTTTGCTTCAGTGGAAGAATTACTGGAAGTGAAAGGCATCGGCAAAGCGATCCTGGATCGCAATCGCGACAAGCTGGAAGTCAACTAAGCTGTTGGTTCTGCGCCAGGAGGCCGGTCATTGACCGGCCTTTTTGTTGGGTAAAGACCAGCACCAGCGGATACACGACACCAGAGACGTTTATCGGACGGCTGAAAATTACGGCTATCATATTGCGTTGAGATTATGCCTATAATAATTTCCACGCGCTCTGGCACATCCTGTCCCGGTGGCGATTTCCCAATCAGTCTTTCAGGAGCACAGTCATGAATTCTGCCCATTCCAAAGGTACCGCTCTGGTCACCGGCGCCTCATCCGGTATCGGTGCGATTTACGCGCAACGTCTCGCGGCACGCGGTTTCGATCTGCTGCTGGTGGCCCGGGATAAGGAACGCCTCGAGAGCGCCGCAACCACGTTGCGTGATGCTCACGGTATTCAGGTCGAAGTGCTCAAGGCCGACCTGACGCAAAAGGATGACGTGCTCAAGATCGAACAGCGTCTGCGCAGTGACTCAAGCATCAGTCTGTTGTTGAACAATGCGGGAGTGGCAGCAGACGGCCTGCTGGCTAACGCTGACCTTGATCAGCTGGAGCGTCTGATCCAGTTGAATATTACTGCTGTCACGCGTCTGGCCTCGGCGGCTGCCGCCAGTTTCGCCAAAGCCGGGCGCGGCACGATCATCAATATCGCCTCTGTGGTCGCCTTGTTTCCCGAGCGGTTCAACGCAACCTACAGCGCGAGCAAGGCTTACGTATTGAGCCTGACCCAGTCGCTGAACGCCGAACTCGAAGGCGCCCGCGTGCAAGTCCAGGCGGTGTTGCCGGGCGTGACCCGCACCGAAATCTGGGAGCGTTCCGGCATTGATGCCAGCGGTATTCCGGCAGAAATGGTGATGGAGGCCGGTGAAATGGTCGATGCGGCATTGGCCGGGCTGGATCAGGGCGAGTTGATCACCATTCCGTCGCTGCCTGATGCCAGCGAGTGGCAGGCGTTTGTCAGCGCCCGGCACGTCATGGCGCCGAACCTTTCTCGCAGCTCTGCAGCCCAACGCTACAAGGCCGGCAATTGAATTGATCAGAGGTCATCACGGTATGGATCAGCGTCGAATAGTGGTCACGGGCATGGGTCTGGTTTCGCCGTTGGGCAGCGGTGTCGAAGCGGTCTGGCAGCGCTTGCTGGCTGGCCGTTCCGGTATACGTAATTTGCCGGAAGCGGTGGTTGCGGATCTGCCCACGCGTGTGGGCGGGCGGGTGCCGACACTGGAAGAGGATGCCGAGGCCGGTTTCGATCCGGATCGTGCAACACCACCGAAAGAACAAAAGAAGATGGATCGCTTCATTCTGTTTGCCATGGAAGCGGCGCGACAGGCCTTGGAACAGGCGGGATGGCATCCCGCTGATGCAAACGATCAAGCGCGCACGGCGACGATCATCGGCTCAGGTGTCGGAGGTTTCGGCGCCATTGCCGATGCGGTACGTACCACTGACAGCCGTGGCCCACGGCGTTTGTCGCCATTCACCATTCCGTCGTTTCTGGTCAATCTTGCCGCCGGGCACGTTTCGATTCAGCACGGTTTGAAAGGCCCGCTGGGCGCGCCGGTGACTGCATGCGCCGCCGGGGTTCAGGCCATTGGCGATGCCGCGCGATTGATTCGTGCCGGTGAAGCGGATATTGCCGTGTGTGGCGGCGCGGAGGCCTGCATTGACCGCGTCAGTCTTGCCGGTTTCGCGGCAGCGCGGGCGCTGTCGAGCGGTTACAACGACACCCCGGAGCGCGCCTCGCGGCCGTTCGACAGTGGCCGCGACGGATTCGTCATGGGCGAGGGCGCCGGGCTGTTGGTGATCGAGTCATTGGAGCATGCGCTGGCACGCGGTGCGCAGCCGCTGGCTGAACTGGTCGGTTACGGCACCACGGCCGATGCCTACCATCTGACAGCCGGCCCGGAAGATGGCAGCGGTGCACGTAGGGCGATGACGCTGGCACTGGCTCAAGCCGGGGTGACGCCGGATCAGGTCCAGCATTTGAATGCGCACGCGACCTCCACGCCGGTTGGGGATCTTGGTGAGCTGGCGGCCATCAAGTCGTTGTTTGGCAGCGAAAAGAAAATCGCCGTGACCTCGACCAAATCGGCCACTGGCCACTTGCTCGGTGCTGCCGGCGGGCTGGAAGCGATCTTTACCTTGTTGGCGATTCGCGATCAGAAGGTGCCGCCGACGCTCAACTTCGATACCCCTGATCCTGCGAGCGAAGGCGTGGATATTGTCCACGGCGAAGCGCGGTCGATGCCGATCGAATATGCATTGTCCAATGGCTTCGGATTTGGCGGGGTGAATGCCAGCGTATTGTTCAGGCGCTGGGAAGACTAATCCTGCTGGTTTTTCAGGTGAGCGCGCGTGACGCCGAGGATGCGCTGGGCCAGTTCCGGATCTTCGACGCTACGCGCGAGTACCAGCGCACCCAACAAGGTGGCCATGATCACGACGCTGCGATCAGCCGCGGTTTCGCCACCCAACGCGTTCTGCACTTGCTCCAGCCGCGCATTGAGCACCGCGTCGGTTGTCGGACTTGGCTGGCCGCGCAGACCGAGTTCCGAGGACATGGTCGGTAACGGACAACCTTCGTGGGGCGAGGTGTGATGCCATTCGGACAAATAACTGTCGATGAAGGCTTCCAGTGGTTGTTCTTCGGAAAACAGCATGGCGCAGTGCGCATCCAGTTGGGCGCCGGCCTCTTGCAGGGCCTTCTCGACCAATTCGTCCTTGGATTTGAAATGCGAGTAAAACCCGCCATGGGTCAACCCCAGCGCTTTCATCAAAGGTTGCAGGCCTGTCGCGCCGATACCGTCCTTGCGGAATCGCGCCGAAGCTTCCTTGATGATGCGCTGATGGGTCTGGGCTTTATGGTCCTGCGAGTAACGCATGTGGAACTCTCCGCAACAATGCCACCATCTTAACCACTGAAAATTAAATGGTGACTGTACTTCTAAAAAGCATGCAGATAAGTCCAATAGCGCCCAAAAAACAAACCCCGCCAATCCGGCGGGGTTTTTTGTCAGCGGTCTTGCGCTTCTTTAGCGTCCGCTTCGGCGTTGCGGGCAGCGACGCGTTTGCGCTCCTCATCGGTCAGTTCGACCTTGTTGGCGGTGTCGCGCAGCATCATCAAACCGCCAACGATCGAGCCGATTGCAACAACCAGAATCAACCAGGCATACCAGGGCATAACGGCTCTCCTTAATGGCAGATCGACGGGCGAGGATTTCGCCGTGCGACGTTGCCTATCATTTATGAGCGAAATCACTTCGCAGTGGTTCCATTCTAGGCCGCTTATGCCCCGTACACCTTAAATCCCTTATTGCCCGGTCAACATCGCATCGGCCGGGGCATCGGCGCGCAACTGACCGGTCAGCAGGAAGTAGCCGAACCCGACGGCCATGAAGCCGAGGAAGATCAGCCCGATCAGTGCGTTGAACCAAGCCATCGCCACCAGGCACACCACGGCCAGGACTAACGCAATCATCGGGATCAGCGGATAGCACGGCGCGCGGAAAGTGCGCTCAAGATTCGGTTCCGATTTACGCAGTTTGAACAGGCTGAGCATGCTCATGATGTACATCACGATCGCGCCGAATACGGCCATGGTGATCATCGCGGCAGTGAGGGTCATGCCGCCGAGGTTGATCAGACCGTCGCTGTAGATCGCCGCAATGCCGATGATGCCGCCGGCGATGATCGCGCGGTGCGGGGTCTGGAAACGCGACAGTTTGGCCAGTGAAGCCGGCAGATAACCGGCGCGGGCGAGGGCAAAGAACTGCCGCGAGTAGCCGAGAATGATCCCGTGGAAACTCGCCACCAGGCCGAACAGGCCGATCCACACCAGCATGTGGAGCCAGCCGGAGTTGTCGCCGACCACGGTTTTCATCGCTTGCGGCAGTGGATCGTTGATGTTGGCGAGGGTGCGCCAATCGCCGACGCCGCCGGCGAAGAACATCACGCCCATCGCCAGCAACACCAACGTCAGGATGCCGCTGATGTACGCCTTGGGAATCGTGCGTTTCGGGTCCTTGGCTTCCTCGGCCGCCATGGCCGCCCCTTCAATGGCGAGGAAAAACCAGATCGCGAAGGGAATCGCCGCGAACATCCCGGCAATCGCTGGCGCGCCAAACACGTCAGAGCCGGCCCAGCCGTTCAAGGCAAAGTTGCTGAAGCTGAACGCCGGCGCGACCACGCCCATGAACACCAGCAATTCAGCCACTGCCAGTACACAAACAATCAGCTCGAACGTCGCCGCCAGTTTCACGCCGAGAATGTTCAAACCCATAAACACAATATAGGCACCGACCGCCGCGTGTTTCGGATCGAGCGCTGGAAACTGCACATTCAAATAGGCGCCAATTGCCAGCGCGATTGCCGGTGGCGCGAAGACGAATTCGATCAGCGTCGCCAGCCCGGCAATCAACCCTCCTTTTTCGCCAAAGGCACGGCGGCTGTAGGCAAACGGCCCGCCGGCGTGGGGAATCGCGGTGGTCAGTTCGGTGAAGCTGAAAATGAAGCAGGTGTACATGGTCGCGACCATGAATGAAGTCACCAGAAAGCCCAGTGTGCCGGCGACACCCCAGCCGTAACTCCAGCCGAAATATTCCCCGGAAATCACCAGCCCGACGGCAATGCCCCACAGGTGCAACGTGCCCAGCGTGGGTTTGAGTTGTGTGTTCATGCGCTTGCTCCCTGAACGGTTTGGAAAGCTCGGAGGAGGGCGCGTGCAGTGGGCGTGCCATTGCGCTGAAACAAGTCGTAATGAGTTGAAAGCTGTCGTATCGGGGATGTCGGCTGCTGGATGCCCGCGTTTTGTGCGCCAGTTGGGTGCGATGTTGGCGGTTATGCCGCCTTCGCGAGCAGGCTCGCTCCCACAGGGGAATGCATTTCAAATTGTGGGAGCGAGCTTGCTAGCAAAGAGGCCCGGCCAGACAGCGCTAAACCCACCTGTAACGAAGCCATAAACCCACTCTTTACGCTTTCTTTATGCCCCGCCGCACCCCTCGCTCTCGTTCCTTTACAGCCTCCTTTCCGACAATCACCCCACACGCGGCAATACGCCGTAACACGGAGATCTTCCATGAGCGTTCTGGATGGGGTGTCACTGCTATTGGCAGTGGGGCTGTTCATTTATCTGTTGGTTGCGCTGTTGCGCGCGGACCGGAACTAGGAGCGGCTATGCACAGTTATGACTATTGGCTGATCCTCGCGTTTTTTGCGCTGGTCTTGCTCCCGGCGCCGCTGCTCGGGCGCTTCTACTACAAGGTGATGGAAGGCCAGCGCACCTGGCTGACGCCGATTCTCGGCCCGGTCGAGCGCGGTTGCTACCGCATCGCCGGCGTCGATCCGCAGGCTGAACAGAGCTGGCAGAAGTACACGCTGGCATTGCTGACGTTCAACCTCGCCGGTTTCCTCCTACTGTTCGCGGTTCTGTTGTTCCAGGATCACCTGCCGCTGAACCCGCAAAATCTGCCGGGCCAGGAGTGGACGCAGGCGTTCAACACCGCGGTCAGTTTCATGACCAACACCAACTGGCAGTCCTACAGCGGCGAAGCGACCCTCAGCTACCTGAGCCAGATGGTCGGCCTCACCGTGCAGAATTTTGTCAGCGCCGCCACCGGTCTCGCCGTGCTGGTTGCACTCTGCCGTGGCATCGGCCGCAAATCGACGAAAACCCTAGGCAACTTCTGGGTCGACATGACCCGCGCCACCCTCTATGGCCTGTTGCCGTTGTGCCTGCTGCTGGCGCTGTATCTGGTCTGGCAGGGCGTGCCGCAAACCTTCGCGCAGTATGTGAACGCGGTGACGATGCAGGGTGTTGATCAAGTGATCCCGCTCGGCCCGGCGGCGAGTCAGATTGCGATCAAGCAACTGGGCACCAACGGTGGCGGCTTCTTCGGCGTCAACTCGGCGCATCCGTTCGAGAACCCGACCGCGTGGAGCAACCTGTTCGAAGTCGCGTCGATCATTCTGATCCCGGTGGCGCTGGTGTTCACCTTCGGCCACTACGTCAAAGACCTGCGTCAGAGCCGCGCGATCATCGCCTGCATGCTGGCGCTGTTCCTGATCGGTGGCGCGACTTCCCTGTGGGCTGAATACCAACCGAATCCGACCCTGAACAACGCCGCCGTCGAACAGACCGCGCCGCTGGAAGGCAAGGAAGCGCGCTTCGGCACCACCGCCACCGTGTTGTGGTCGGTGACCACCACCGCAGCGTCGAACGGCTCGGTCAATGCCATGCACGACAGCCTCAACCCGCTCAGCGGCATGGTCGCGCTGGTCAACATGATGGTCGGCGAAGTGATCTTCGGCGGCGTCGGGGCCGGGCTCTACGGCATGTTGCTCAACGTGCTGATCGCGGTGTTCCTCGCCGGTCTGATGATCGGGCGCACCCCGGAATACCTCGGCAAGAAACTCCAGGCCCGTGAAGTGCAATTGCTGGTCGTGACCCTGCTGGTGATGCCGGTCGGCGTGCTGGTACTCGGTGCGATTGCTGCCGTGTTACCCGGCCCGGCGGCGACGATCAGCAACCCCGGCCCGCACGGTTTCAGCCAGTTGCTTTACGCCTACACCTCGGCGAGTGCCAACAACGGCTCGGCGTTCGGTGGCCTGAGCGCAAACACGCCATTCCACAACCTGATGCTCGGCTTGGGCATGTTGATCGGTCGCTTCGGTTACATCCTTCCGGTTCTGGCATTGGCCGGCAGTCTGGCGATGAAGAAAACCGCGCCGATCGGCCAGAACAGCTTCCCGACCCACGGCCCGCTGTTCGTGACCCTGCTGACCGTGACCATTTTGCTGGTGGGCGGCCTGACCTTTCTGCCGACTCTGGCGCTCGGCCCTATCGCCGAACATTTGAGCATGGGTTTCTGAGGATCTATCGATGAATATGCCCGCAATCAAACCCGCTGCCGTCAAGGCGCCGGAACAAGCGAAGACCGCGATCTCGGCGCTGTGGCGTCCGGCGCTGGTGCAAGCTTTCGTCAAACTCGACCCTCGGCAACTGAAGCGTTCGCCGGTGATGCTGGTGGTCGAACTGACGGCGATTTTCACCACTGTGCTGTGCTTCATTCCTGATGCCGATGTGCCGACCTTCGTCGCCGCGCAAATCGCCTTGTGGCTGTGGTTCACCGTGCTGTTCGCCAACTTCGCCGAGGCCTTGGCCGAAGGTCGCGGCAAGGCTCGCGCCGACAGCCTCAAGGCTGGCAGCGAAGGCCTCAGCGCGCGACGCAAACAAGCCAATGGCAGCTTTCAGGTCGTGCCGGCAGCGAGTCTGCGCAAAGGCGATGTAGTGCGTGTCGAAGCGGGGGAGATGATCCCCGGTGACGGCGAGGTCATCGAAGGCATCGCGGCGGTCAACGAAGCGGCGATTACCGGCGAGTCGGCACCGGTGATTCGCGAGTCCGGCGGTGACCGCTCGGCCGTCACCGGTAACACGCGACTGGTGTCCGACTGGTTGCTGGTAAAGATCACCGTCAACCCCGGCGAGTCGACCCTTGACCGCATGATCGCGCTGGTCGAAGGCGCCAAACGCCAGAAGACCCCGAACGAAGTGGCGCTGGATATTCTGCTGATCGGCCTGACGTTGATCTTTCTGCTGGTGGTGGTGACCCTGCAACCGTTCGCTCACTTCGCCAACGGCAGCCTGCCGCTGGTGTTCCTGGTGGCGCTGCTGGTCACGCTGATTCCGACCACCATTGGCGGGCTGCTCTCGGCGATTGGTATTGCCGGCATGGATCGTCTGGTGCGCCTCAACGTCATCGCCAAGTCGGGTCGTGCGGTGGAAGCGGCGGGTGACGTGCATGTATTGCTGTTGGACAAGACCGGCACCATCACCTTCGGCAACCGTCGTTGCAGCGCAGTGTATGCGGCGCCGGGAGTGACGGGGCGTGAGTTGGCCGAAGGTGCGTTGTTTGCGTCCCTAGCGGACGACACCGCTGAAGGTAAATCCGTAGTTGAGTACCTGCGCGGTCTGCACCCGCAGCCTGAGCCTGCGCTGGAAACCCTGACCGCTGTGCCATTCAGCGCAGAAACCCGGTTGTCCGGCGTCGACTATCAAGGCCGCGTCTACCGCAAAGGCGCGGTGGATTCGCTGCTGAGTTTCCTCGGCCAGAAACGCGCGGATCTGGCCCCGGCGCTGGCGCGAGAAATCGACAAGATCGCCCAGAGTGGCGGCACGCCGTTGCTGGTCTGTGCCGACGGCAAATTGCTCGGCGCGATCCACCTCAAGGACGTGGTCAAACCGGGCATCCGCGAGCGTTTTGCCGAGTTGCGCAAACTGGGGATTCGTACGGTCATGGTCACCGGCGACAACCCGCTCACCGCTGCTGCGATTGCCGCTGAAGCGGGTGTCGATGACGTCCTCGCCGAGGCGACTCCAGAGAAAAAACTTGCGCGCATTCGTCACGAGCAAAACGACGGGCGTCTGGTCGCGATGTGCGGCGACGGCGCCAACGATGCTCCGGCGCTGGCTCAGGCGGACGTCGGCATGGCGATGAACGACGGCACGCAGGCGGCGCGCGAAGCAGCGAACATGGTCGATCTCGACAGCGACCCGACCAAGCTTCTCGACGTGGTGCAGATCGGCAAGGAATTGCTGGTGACCCGTGGCGCGCTGACGACCTTTTCCATCGCCAACGACGTCGCCAAATACTTTGCGATCCTGCCCGCGCTGTTCGCCTCGATTTATCCGCAACTGGGTGTGCTCAACATCATGCAGTTGACCAGTCCGCAGAGCGCGATTCTCTCGGCGATTGTCTTCAACGCTTTGATCATTGTTGTGCTGATTCCGTTGGCGCTGCGCGGTGTGCGGGTGCAAGCGGCGAGTGCAGCGGCGTTGTTGCGACGCAATCTGTTGATCTATGGATTGGGCGGGATTCTGGTGCCTTTCGTGGGGATCAAGGCGATCGACATGTTGCTCACGGCGATGCATCTAGTGTGACCACCCCCCCCTCGCGAGCAGCCTCGCTCCCCATTGGCCATGCATGCCCCTGTGGGAGCCAGCCCTGCTGGCGATGAGATCAACTCGGTCCCGCTGACTTATTGCGCTATGTATTTTTTGAATTCGAGGATTATCAAATGTCCACAATGATCCGTCCGGCCCTGAGCCTGCTGGTGCTGATGACCCTGGTCACTGGCGTCGCCTATCCACTGGTGGTCACCGGTGTTGCGCAGGTCGCATTTCCCGAGCAAGCCAACGGCAGTCTCGTCCACGATGCCGACGGTAAGGTTCGCGGTTCATCCCTGATCGCCCAGGATTTCGTCGGCGATGCATGGTTTCATCCGCGTCCATCCGCCGGTGCGTTTGCTACGGTTTCCAGCAGCGCCAGCAACCTCGCCCCGAGCAATCCGGCACTCGCCACCCGCGTGATCGACGACGCCAATAAACTTCAGGTTCCGGGGCAAGGCCCGGTGCCGTTGGCGTTATTGACCACCTCCGGCAGCGGCCTCGATCCGCACTTGCCACCGGCGGCAATTGCCTATCAACTGGCGCGAGTCGCAGCAGCGCGAAACGTCCCGGTGTCGACCTTGCAGCAACTGCTTGATGCGCACATTGAGCAACCGCTGGTGGGGCCGCCGGTGGTCAATGTGCTTGAGCTGAACATGGCGCTGGAAAAGTTGTAGAAGATGATCGTTCCCACGCTCTGCGTGGGAATGCATCAATGGACGCTCCGCGTCCGCTTTGGTGGGACGCAGAGCGTCCCGGGCTGCATTCCCGCGCAGAGCGTGGGAACGATCATCAGGAAGAGAGAACATCAAGCATGAGCGACTCCGGCCGCGCCGACGCGCTGTTAGCTGATCTGCCCCGAGACGGCCGTGGTCGGCTCAAGGTTTTCCTCGGCGCCGCCCCCGGTGTCGGCAAGACTTACGCCATGCTCCAGGCCGCGCACACGCAACTGCGCCACGGCGTGAAGGTTATCGCTGGCGTCGTCGAAACCCATGGCCGTGCCGAAACCGAAGCGTTGCTCGGCGGCCTGCCGCAGCAACCGTTGGTGCGCTCGGAATACCGTGGCGTGATGCTCGAAGAAATGGACCTCGACGGCATCCTCGCGGCCAAGCCAAAGCTTGTGCTGGTCGATGAACTGGCCCACAGCAACGCCCCCGGCAGTCGCCACGACAAACGCTGGCAAGACATTCAGGAGTTGCTCGCCGCCGGCATCGACGTGTTCACCACGGTCAACGTCCAACACCTCGAAAGCCTCAACGATCAGGTGCGCGGCATCACTGGTGTGCAGGTGCGCGAAACTCTGCCGGATTGGGTCCTGCAAGAAGCCTACGAACTGCTGCTGATCGACCTACCGCCGCGCGAACTGCTCGAGCGTCTGCGCGAAGGCAAGGTCTACGTGCCGGAGCAGGCGCGCGCGGCGATTGATGCGTTTTTCACTCAGACCAACCTCACCGCACTGCGCGAACTGGCGATGCAAACCGCCGCTGCGCAAGTCGATAACGATCTCGCCCAAGGCTATCGCCAACTCGGCCAGGCCGCGCCGGCGGTGCGCGGGCGTTTGCTGGTCGGCGTCGATGGCGATGCCCAGGCCGAGCGCTTGGTAAGGCATGCCAGTCGCGTCGCCCAGCGTCGGCATCTGCCGTGGAGTCTGGTGCACGTCGACAATGGCAGTGTGCGCGACGAGCAATCGCGTCTGCGTCTGCAAAGTGCCCAGCAACTGGCCGAACGCCTCGGTGGTGAAGTGGTGTTGCTGCGCGCCGGTGAAGTGGCGAAAACCCTGATCCAGCACGCAGCCGAACGTCGCGCCAGTCTGGTGCTGGTCGGCCAGTCGCGACCTCGCCTGCGTCGGCGCCTGTTCGGTGGTGGGCTCGCGGCGCGGTTGTTGCGTCAAGCTCATGGGCTGGAAATCAACGTCCTCGACACTGATCAAGAACAGCATCAACCGCGCCCGCGCAATCCGTTGACGCTGGTGTGGTTTGACTATGCGCTGGCTGTGGTCGCAACGCTGTTGGCCAGTGCCTTGGCGTGGGCGGTGTCGAGTGTGTTGCCGCTGCCGAACATCTCGCTGGTGTTCCTCGCGGCGGTGTTGCTGGTGGCGGTGCGCAGCAGCCTCGGCCCGGCGCTGGCGTGTGCGGCGCTGTCGTTTCTGACCTATGATTTTTTGTTCATTCCACCGAATTTTTCCTTCAGCATCCAGCGCGAAGAAGACGTGCTGACCCTGCTGTTTTTCCTGTTGATGGCGGCGCTCACCGGTAACCTCGCGGCGCGGCAGCGTCGGCAATTGCAGGCGTTGCGCGACACCCAGGAAGAGACCACCGAACTGCTCGATTTGTCGCGCAAACTCACCGCCGCGACGGATCGCCAAGCGGTGGTCAGCGCCGCGGCGCAACACCTCAATGGCTGGAGCGACCTGCAACTGTGTCTGCTCAATCGCGATGGCCAGGGCGGCTGGAAAGTCGAGACGGGTGGGCCGCTGCAATTCACTGAGTCGGAACGCGCCGCCGCCGACTGGGCCTGGCAACACGATCAACCCGCAGGCATGGGCACCGGCACGCTGCCGTTTGGGCGTTGGTGGTGGTGGCCGCTGTCGGTCGAGGATGGGCCGCTGGCGCTGCTTGGTGTTTGCGCCAAAGAAGGCCAGACCTTGAGCGGCCAGCGTCGGCGCTTGCTCACCGCGTTGAGTCAGCCGTTGGCGCAAGCGCTGGCCCGCGCGCAATTGGCCGACGACCTCGAAGCCGCGCGCCTGCACGGCGAAACCGAGCAATTGCGCAGCGCGTTGCTGGCGTCGGTGTCCCACGATTTGCGCACGCCGCTGACCGCCATGCGCGGCAGTATCGACAGCCTGTTGGCGCTGGGCGAAGCTATCCCGTTGGAAGATCGTCGCGAGTTGCTCGAAGGCACCCGAGATGAAGCCGAACGCCTCGATCGCTACATCCAGAATCTGCTCGACATGACCCGCCTCGGGCACGGCGCCTTGAAACTGGCGCGGGACTGGGTGTCGCCCGCCGATATCGTCGGCAGTTCGCTCAATCGCCTGCGCGCAGTGCTGGCGCCGTTGCAGGTCAGCACCGCGGTGCCGGCCGAGTTGCCTTTACTGTTCGTGCACGCGGCGTTGATCGAACAGGCGCTGGTCAATGTGCTGGAAAACGCTGCACGGTTCTCGCCGGCTCACGGTCGCTTGCAACTCAACGCAGGCTCGAATGAGCAAGAGATTTACTTCTCGGTCAGCGATGAAGGTCCGGGGATTCCCGAAGACGAGCGCGCGAAGATTTTCGACATGTTCTACACCGCCGCGCGCGGTGATCGCGGCGGCCAGGGCACCGGTCTCGGTCTGGCGATCTGTCAGGGCATGGTCGGCGCGCACGGCGGGCGCATCAGCGTGGCTGATGGCATCGACGGGCGTGGCACCTGCATCACTTTGCACCTGCCGTTGCAGACGCAACCGGGATTGGACGATGAAGCCTGAATCCGACTGCGCTACTCTCTTGCCACTCTTTTCTGTTGATGTGAATTCATGAGCCAGACCGCGACCATTCTGGTCATCGACGACGAACCGCAGATCCGTAAATTCCTGCGCATCAGCCTCGCGTCCCAAGGCTACAAGGTGCTGGAGGCGGGCACCGGTGCCGAAGGCCTTGCGCAGGCGGCGCTGAACAAACCGGATTTGCTGGTGCTCGACCTTGGCCTGCCGGACATGGACGGCCAACAGGTGCTGCGCGAGTTTCGCGAATGGGCGACGACGCCGGTGCTGGTGCTGTCGGTGCGCGCCAGTGAGGGGCAGAAGGTCGAGGCGCTGGATGGTGGCGCCAATGACTACGTGACCAAGCCGTTCGGCATTCAGGAGTTTCTCGCGCGGGTGCGGGCGTTATTGCGTCAGGCGCCGGCGGGGGAGGCGCAGCAAGCGGCGCTGAATTTCGGCCCGCTGACGGTGGATCTGGCGTATCGGCGGGTACTGCTCGACGGCGTCGAAGTGGCGCTGACCCGTAAGGAGTATGCGGTGCTGGCGCAATTGGCGCGGCATCCAGGCCGGGTCATCACCCAGCAGCAATTGCTCAAGGATATCTGGGGGCCGACGCACACCGAGGACAGTCATTACCTGCGGATTGTGGTGGGGCATCTGCGGCAGAAACTGGCGGATGATCCGACGCGGCCACGGTTTATCGTGACGGAGGCGGGGGTGGGTTATCGGCTGTTGAGTGAGGTTGGCTGACTCGCTCACACACCGGATTTGCGTCGTTCACAAAACCCCTGTGGGAGCTAGCCCTGCTAGCGATGACGGACTGACAGTCAGCAAAAAATCAGCTGCGATCGCCTTGCTCGCTTTCATACCGATCCAGCGTATCCCGCGCAATCTCGCGCCCCAACGCGATCAACTCCGGCGCCTTGTAAAACTCGAAAAACCGGCACACCCGCTTCGGCACATTGATCAGGATATCCGGCGGATAACCGGCAATCTTGTATTGCGCCAGTGAGGTCTGCATCACCTCGAAACTCTGGTTGATCAAGTCCAGCAGCGACGCCGGCCCGACGTTATCGATGATGAAAGAACCGGTCGCCGACTTCGGCGCGCCTTCGCGTTCGGGCGCGGCGGCCGGTTGCTGGCTCTCGGGTTCGACACCCTCAAGCCAAGGATTGATGTCCGCCGCCTCGGCGCGCAGGGCTTCCTGCTCCAGCTTCAACAATTGCTCAGCCTGTTTGCGGCGGAACGGCATCTTCGAACCCAACGAATTGATCAGGCTGTCGAAGCGCGAGCGGAACGCCGGCGGGCGCTGGATCACCGGCAATTTGTAATGGCGCTGGTTGGTCGAGTTGAGATTCACCGCGATGATCAGATCACAGTGGCTGGACACCACCGGCACGATCGGCAACGGATTGAGAATGCCGCCATCGACCAGCATGCGGTTGCCTTGCATCACCGGGGTGAACAGGCTGGGGATCGCCGCCGAGGCGCGCATCGCCTGATGCAGGCAGCCTTCCTGAAACCAGATTTCCTGTTGATTGGTGAGGTCGGCAGCAACCGCGGTGTAGGGAATCCGCAGGTCTTCGATGTTGATCTCGCCGACGATCTTGCGGATCTGCCCGAAGACCTTTTCACCGCGAATCGCGCCGAGGCGAAAACTGACGTCGACCAGCCGTAGCACATCGAGGTAATCGAGGCTTTCGATCCAGTTCTTGTACACATCGAGTTTACCGGCCGCATAGATCCCGCCCACTACTGCGCCCATCGAACATCCGGCAATGCAGGCGATGTCGTAACCGCGTCGTTCAAGCTCTTCAATGACCCCGATATGGGCATAGCCCCGGGCGCCACCGGAACCCAGCACCAGTGCGACACGCTTTTTCATCAAACTTCCTCCCGACAAGGTTGCACAATGCACTCATCGCCGGGCCGGCTCAATCGCCAAGGTCGTTCAGTGCGCCGGTGATGTCGTTTTTTTGATATGCACTGACCCATCGACGCTATCCTTCTCAGTTGCGCAGATTCACCGTCGGCAAGGCACTTTTTCGCTGGCGGATCGTCTTACCTGCACGACTGTTGACCTGACTTTGAGGTGTGAGTGATGAAAGCCTGGATCTGTGTTCCCTTGATTGCCCTGGCATTGGCCGGTTGCGCCGGTAAAACCGCGTATCGCGACAGTTGCGGCAGCCAGCTCGATACCGCGTGGCATGAACTGGATCTGGCCAAGGCCGAAGGCTTTGCCGGCACCGTCAGCTATTCCAAAGCCTTGTCGCTGTTGACCGCAGCGAAGACCCAGCAGCAATTCGAAGGGTTCGAAGGCTGCAGCAGCAAAGCCGAAAAGGCGCGTTTCTACATTCGCGAATCCCGCGCCGGTCGCTAAGCGGCTGACCTGAAGCAAGGAGGCTGCGTTCGCCTGACGCCTGACTCATCCTCGAAGCCATTGGAAACAGGAGCACGTGATGTCTGCGTTAGTCGATCAGTTGGTGGCTCATGTTCTGAGTCTGGAAGTGCGATTGCTGGCCTGTCAGGCTCGAATGACGGCGCGCACCGATCCTGAGGCGTTGCATGATCTGCGCACCACGGTGCGACGGTTGCGCAGCCTGTTGCGACCGTTGCGCGGTTTGCCGGGTGTCGAACAACTGGAAGACGCGTCGTCCGCTGTCGGCCAACTGACCACACCGTGGCGTGACCGCGAGGTGTTGGCGGCGTACTTGCTCGAACACGATCAACCTGAAGCTGCGCAGCGGCGCATGGCGCAAATGGCCGAGGCCTATCCGGCGCTGGCGGCGAGTGCCGAACTGGCTTCGCTGTTGATGATTCTCGACGCTTTCCCACGCTTCCTGCGGGCCTCCCAGCGTCAGGGTTTGCTCAAGGGTTTAGACAAACGCATCGAGAAACGCCTTGGCAAACAGTGGAAGAAACTCGATGAGGCGCTGCACGATCCGGCCCACGACCGCCATCGTTTGCGCTTGCTGATCAAGCTCGTGCGTTATGGCATCGAAGCCTATCCCGAACTGGACCGGTTGCCCGAGGCGGCGCTGGCGCGATTGAAATCTGCGCAAGGTGCGCTGGGCGACTGGCACGATTGCTGGCAGTGGCTGGCGAAAGCCGAGCTGGAGGCAGATCTGCAACCCTGCGTGGCGACATGGCAGGCGACCATGATCAAAGCCGAAATCAAGGCTGATCGGGTGCTCGAAAAACTTAGTAGCGCCTGCTTCAAATAATCCTGAATTCACCACCGCCACTTACAAGGGATCTTCTTTGTGGCGGAGATCGGCGTAAGGCCTTTCTGTCAGCCCATTTGACCGGAATAGACGCTGCGGCGCTCTGCCGGTCTGGTTAAGATCCGTGTATTCATTTCTGGATTTCCGAGGTTGCCATGCGCTTTAGCGATTTGCTCGATGCGGTCCGCCGCCAACCGGAACTGACGATTCCTGCCGAATGGGGCCAGGGCCGCGCGAGTTTCGGTGGCTTGGTGGCGGCGCTGCAATACGAAGCCATGCGCGCGAAAGTCCCGGCGGAGCGCCCGGTGCGTTCACTGGCGATTACCTTTGTCGGCCCGGTCGAGCCTGACGTGCCGGTGAGTTTCGAAGTCGATGTGTTGCGCGAAGGCAAAGCCGTCAGCCAGGTGATGGGCCGTGCGATGCAGAAGGGTCAGGTGGTGACGATCGTTCAAGGCAGCTTCGGCGCCTCGCGACCCTCGGAAGTGGCCGTCGAAGCGTATCCGGCGCCATCAATGAAACATTGGGACGAATGCCAGGAATTGCCGTACATCAAAGGCGTCACCCCGGAGTTCATGCGTCATCTGGCTATGCGCTGGAGCGTCGGTGGCATGCCGTTCACCGGCAATCAATCGCGGTTGATGGGTGGCTGGGTACGGTTGCGTGGAGATGTCAAAGAAGAGCCGGTCAACGAGGCGCATCTGCTGGCCTTGGTGGATGCATGGCCGCCCGCGCTGTTGCCGTATCTGAAGAAGCCTGCGCCGGGCAGCACGCTGACCTGGACCATCGAATTCGTTCAGCCGTTACACGACTTGAGTACGCTGGACTGGTGCCAATACCTGGCCGACATCGAATACGCCGCCGACGGCTACGGCCATGTCGCCGCCAAGCTGTGGAGCGCGGAAGGGGAGTTGATTGCGATGAGTCGCCAAACTGTCACGATCTTCGCCTGACTCAATGTCGACGGTGGCGCTCACGCCAGGCGCGCCACCAGCCGCCGCTCAAAAAAAACCGGGGAAAGGTCAGAAACTGTTCGACCAGCAAGCGTGAAATCGCATCTTTGCGATCACTGAACGGCTCGGAGGCTTGCGCCTCCAAGCGGTGGCCGTGGCGCTGCAGACCCAGCGCCGCAACGATACCGACCACGCCGATGGCCACGCTGGCCAGACTCAGGCTGAACACTCCAGACACGATCAACAGAAACGCCACGATAAACAACGGCACGGCAATCAGGTGCAACACCAGATTGGTTGGGTGCTGATGATTGCCGGGGTAGGCGCGCCATTGCCACGCGGGAAGGTTGGGGTGACGTTTGCCCATGTTGATAACTCCTCGATCCATGTTGAACACATGGTTGAAGAATAGGCCCGCGCGGGGAGGGCGGCGAATCAAGGTTGGCTATTGAGCTGATAGCAGCAATGTCTATTTTCGATGTTGGCCGAGCTGACGCCATCGCGAGCAGGCGAAGGCTTACATTTGGAATGCATTCCCCTGTAGGAGTGAACCTGCTCGCGATGAGTCCCTCAAAGTTTCAACTGACCAATCGCCCTATTGAGTTCCCCAGCCAACGTCGCCAATTCATTACTCGTCGTCGCCGAATCCACCGTTTGCTGCACGGTGTTTTCAGTCACATCGCGAATGCTCACCACCGCCCGGTTCATCTCCTCGGCGACCTGACTTTGCTGCTCCGCCGCCACGGCAATCTGCGTGTTGCTCTCGCGCATCTGCGCCACCGCGCCGGTGATTTCCGCCAACGCTTCGCCAGCCTCCTGCGCCTGCTGCACGCAATCGTCAGCCTTGTACGAACTCTCCTGCATGAAATCCACCGCATCGCGCGTGCCGGCCTGCAACGCTGAAACCATGGTGGTGATTTCATCGGTCGAGGTCTGCACGCGTTTGGCGAGGTTGCGCACTTCATCGGCGACCACCGCAAAGCCACGGCCCATCTCCCCGGCGCGGGCGGCTTCGATGGCGGCATTGAGCGCGAGCAGATTGGTCTGCTCGGCGATGCTGTGAATCACGCTGACCACGCCGTTGATCTTCTGGCTGTCCTCGGCCAGCCGCTGGATCATCTCGGCGGTCTGCTGCACGCCGCTGGACAGTCCGGCGATCGAATGCTGCACGCGGCTGACCACTTGCTGACCGCTGCCGGCGAGGGTGTCGGCAGTCCGCGACAAATCCCGGGTGGCGCCAGCGTGTTGGGCGATGTGATAAACCGTGGCGGTCATTTCGTTGATCGCGGTGGCCGCCTGATCGGTTTCGCTTTGCTGACCGAGCATGCCGTGGCGCACCTCGTTCATGCTTGACGCTAGCCGCGCCGCGCCGACATCCAGTTGCCGAGCGGTGTTGGCAACCGTGGTCACTACGCGTTGATAACCGGCCTGCATGGCGTTGAACGCATTGGCCATCTGCCCGACTTCGTCTTTGCCGGCCAGCGGCACGCGGGCGGAGAGATCGCCGCTTTTCTCAACATGCAGCATGACGTCTTTCAACGTGTTGAGCTGGCTGAGCAGAAAACGTATGAGCAGTTGTGAAGCGCCGAGCATCGCCAGCATCAGGATAAACACCGCCACCGCGTAGTTGGCGAAGCGCTCGCTGAACACTTGGCTCAGGCTCGGACCATAGGCGATCACGGCGACCTGCTGGCCATCGGCACGGCTGAACACCTCAGCGCCCATCAGCGGGTTTTCGCCAAACAGCGGCAGGTGATTGATGTTGATCCAACCGGTGTTGTCGGTGATTTCCAGCAATGGCTGGTCATTGAGTCGCGGCGCTTCACCGCGTTTAAAAGTCAGTACCTGATCGGTTTGGGGCAACGGTTGTCCACTTGGCCAAGCCTTGAGCAATTGCGCTTGGGCCTGTGCGGACGCTTGCGAGGCGTGACTGCGCGCCTGTTGTTCGAGCTGCACGGCGTACAGCACCAGCAACAGCGTGGTGACAAAAGCGACCGCATTGACCGCCCAGAATTTGTATTTCAGCGAGATATTGCTAAGCCAGGCACCCATGGAGGTCTTCTCTGATAGCGGAAACAGTTTTGGCAAGGTGCCAGCATTGTGCCGCTATGCAGATTTGTGAATGTTGATACATATCAACAGAACACATGGGCCCCTGTATGTCAGGCGAGGGCGGGGAGGTTGTAGAACGCCCGAGCACACGCGGTGGTGTGCGCCGCCAGATCTTCCTCGGTCTCACCGCGATGCAGCGCCACTTCGCGCAGCACTTCGGTCAGATACGCCGGCTCATTGCGGCCGCTCTTCGGTTTGGGCCGCAAGGTGCGCGGCAGCAGATAAGGCGCATCGCTTTCCAGCATCAGCCGGCCGCGTTTGATCTCTTTCACCAGTGGGTGCAAATGTGTGCCCCGGCGCTCGTCGCAGATCCAGCCGGTGATGCCAATGTGCAGATCCAGATCAAGGTAGCTGAACAAAGCTTTTTGCTCGCCGGTGAAGCAATGCACCACCGCGGCGGGCAGTTGATCGCGGAAGTCCTTGAGGATTTCCAGCAGGCGCTGACTGGCATCGCGCTCGTGCAGGAACACCGGCAGCTGCAGCTCCACGGCCATCGCCAGATGTTCTTCGAGAACTTTTTCCTGCTGCGGGCGCGGCGAGAAATCGCGGTTGAAATCCAGCCCGCACTCACCCACGGCGACGACGTTGGTTTCCTTCAACAAACTGCGCAGACGGCGCGCGCTGTCGGCGTTCCAGTCACTGGCCGAATGCGGATGAATGCCGGCGGTGGCGAACAGGCGCTGGCCACTGTCATCGAGTTGCTGGCACAGCTCAAGAGCCTGCTCGCTGCCGTCGACGCTGGTGCCGGTCAGCACCAGTTGGCAGACCCCGGCGGCGTAGGCGCGGTCGAGCACGGCCTGGTGTTTGTCGGCGAAACTTGGGTTGGTCAGGTTGACGCCGATATCGATGAGTTGCATGGTTGCTACCTCGGGCCGAAGGCCGGAAAGCATACCAGAGCTGTAGATTCACAAGAAAAGCCAAGAACTACAAAGAGTTATAGCTGTCTCTTGATGCCGCGACGCAGCCCGGTTTGGCAAAGATGCCATCACTGTGCCAGTCTCTCGCACGTTGCCAGCGCTCATGGCGCTCTGTTTTCGTCGGTGATATCAACCGTTCAGCGGTGAAATCGCCCCGTATTCTTTCCGGAGAGTGGATGGTTCGTCCCTCGGTTTTGCTCCTGTTGTGTGGATCGCTGCTACTGCCGATGACGGCGGTCGCGCGCCTGCCCGGGCCGCTGCAAGCCGTGCCGGCGGTCAAGGTCCGCGACTTGTCCGAGATTCGCAGCAGTCGTGTGTTGAAGGTGTTGGTCAACCAGAGTCGCAACAGCTCCGGCGAAGTCCAGGGCCAGGCCATCGGCGTCGAATACCATCGCCTGCGCGCCTTCGAGCAATACCTCAATGGCCACGCCCGCGACGGCCAGGAAGTCACCCTCAAGATCATTCCCAAAGCCAAGGATCAACTACTCGGCGCGTTGCAGCGTGGCGAAGGTGATCTGGTCGCACCGGGCGAACTGCTCGACCTGCAACCGGGTTATGCGGTGGCCAGCAGCGAACCGATTGCCAGCAACGTGCCGCTGGTGCTGGTCGGCATCAAGGGCGAGCGGCGCTACACCAAGGTCGAACAGCTCGCCGGCAAGACCCTGGCGTTGCCGACCGGCAGCGCAGCGGGGGAGGCGGTCAGTCAGCTCAACCAGAAACTCGCGTTGCACAAACTGGCGCCGATCAAGATCGAATGGGTCGATCCGACACTGGCCGTCGAAGACGTGCTGGAGATGGTGCAGGGCGGGATTTTTCACCTGACTATCGTTGAGCAGCCGATCGCCGAGCGCTGGGGCAAGATCCTGCCGAAACTGCGTTTTGACCGGCAACTGATCATCAGTGAACCCGGCGAGGAGCACTGGTTTGTGCGTCGTGATGCGTCAATGTTGCGCGCGAGCATTGATCGCTTTCTGACCGGGTACAAGAAACCCTCGAACGAAGACGCCGCGTTTCTGCGCATCTATCGACGCCTGTATCAGGTACACAATCCGTTGGCCAAAGCTGATCGCCAACGTCTGGAAAAACTCCGTCCTACCCTGCAAAAACACGCCGACGCGCAGAACATGGACTGGCTCAACCTGGCCGCGCTGGCGTTCAAGGAATCACGTCTGCAACCCAATGCGCGTAGCGGCAGCGGCCCCACAGGGTTGATGCAAATTACCCCATCTGCGGCGCAGCGGGTGGGCGTCAACAATATCCAGAATCTCGATGCGAATGTGCAGGCCGGGGCCAAGTACCTGGCGATGATTCGTCGCAAGTTCTTCAACAGCCCCAAGCTCAACGAGCGCGAGCGCATGGCCTTCACGCTGGCGGCTTACAACATCGGCCCGGAGCGCGTGCAAGGCATGCGTGCCGAAGCCCGGCGCCGGGGGCTGAATCCCAATCAGTGGTTCTTTCAGGTCGAGCGCATTGCCATGGAGCAGGTGGGAATGGGGCCGGTCAGCTATGTTAATAGCGTGAACAAGTATTACTTGGCGTTCGACCGGGAGCGGGAGTCGTTGGAGCCCGGGGCGCAAAAAGTCGTCTCACGGAAATGATCTAATAATTTGATTGTTATGGCGGAATATTTGCGCTTTTAACATGAAATTAACTGATTAATATAGCGGCTAACCAACACACATCACTTCTCGCAAAACAAGGAATGCCCCATGAGCTCTCTGATCAACAAAGTCCTGTTCACCCGCGCCGGCTACGGTCTGACCATCCTGCGCATTGCTGTCGGCGTAATCTTCGCCGCCCACGGTTCGCAGAAACTCTTTGGTCTGTTTGGTGGTTACGGTCTGGCGGGCACCGCGCAATACATGGACAGCATCGGCCTGCACCCGGGTTACCTGATGGCCACGCTGGCCGGCGGCACCGAATTCTTCGCCGGTCTGGCGTTGATCATCGGCTTGCTGGTGCGCCCCGCAGCACTGGGCCTGACCTTCCTGTCGCTGGTAGCGATCTTCACCGTACACATCAGCAACGGTTTGTTTATGGCCAACAACGGTTATGAGTTCGCCCTTGCCCTGCTCGGTGGCAGCCTCGCAGTTCTGATCGAAGGCGCCGGCAAGCTCTCGGTGGATCGCGCCATCGCCGGTTGAAGGCTCTGGCACAACGAAAAAGGCCCGCATTGTGCGGGCCTTTTTTGTTGCGGCTGATTCTTGACACTGATCGGTCACGTTCTCTAGGATGTTGCCCATGCGCCGATTTAAACAGCTACTTGCGGGGCGCCAGGTGACTTCAACAGTCGCCGTCAGAAGCCGGAACAGGGCTTCGAAATACCGCTAAAGCGCTGGTTCGGTGTTGCCTCTCACCTGCCATGCAGACTTTTGAGGCAGAGACACGACACGATGAATGCACTACGCCCTCCAGCACGTCCCGCGCCGATCACGGCACATATTACCCAGCGCAACCCGAAAATCCTGCTTGGCGGCAAACATCAGCCGACGCTATTGCGTTATCTGGATGGCTGGCCACGTCGCAGCGGTGGTCCTGCCGCGTTCCTGATTCAGTTTGTCGAAGATGGCGAGTCACTGGCGCGGTTTGCCAATGACAGTTTTGACCTGGCCGTGATTCAGGCGCCGAGCGCAGAAGATGCGCCGGAAATGATCAAACAACTGACCCGTGTGGCGCGCCAAAGCTTGATCACCCGCCGCTGATTCGGTCTACAGATAGTCGATGGCGACGATGTAGACAAACTGCTCACCGGTCGGCGTCTGCACCCGCACTTCGGCGTCCAGCGCCTTGCCGATCAAGGCCCGGGCCAGTGGCGAATCAATGCTGATCAGACCCAGTTTCAGATCCAGTTCATCCGGACCGACGATGCGGTAGCGCGATTGCTTGCCGTCTTCGTCTTCGATGGTCACCCAGGCGCCGAAATAGACCTTGTTCGGATCGCTGGGTTTTTCGCTGACAACCTTGAGCGCTTCCAGACGTTTGGTCAGAAAGCGCACGCGACTGTCGATCTCGCGCAGCATCTTTTTGCCGTAGGTGTACTCGGCGTTTTCCGAGCGATCACCTTGCGCCGCCGCCTCGCTGACCGATTGCGTCACCTGCGGGCGACGCACATGCCACAGCTCATGGAATTCGGCGCGCATCCGCGCTTCACCTTCAGGGGTGATCAGCGCGGTGCCGGCGGTGCGGGGAGGGCGATAACGGCTCATGGCAACTTCTTGTGATTAAGACGGCTTGAGTCTATCAACCCTCGCGCAACACTGTCAGTGGGCTCGCATTCAGCGCCCGGCGTGTGCCGAACACACCGGCGCCGCCAATCAGCGCGGCGCCAATCAGTGGCAGCGCCAGCAACCATGGATGCGGATGCCATGGCAGGTCGAAGGCGTAGCGATACAACACCAGACTGACCACTTCCGAACCAATCGCCGCGAGCAGACCGCTGACCGCGCCGAGCAATCCGAATTCGATACGTCGCGCCTTGATCAGCAGCCGCCGCTCGGCGCCCAGTGCGCGCAGCAATGCACCTTGGCGAATGCGTTCATCCAGCGTCGCTTGCAGGCCTGAGAACAGCACCGCCATCCCCGCTGCCAAGACAAACAACAATACATATTCCACGGCCAGGGTGACCTGGGCGAGGATGCTGCGCAGCTGTTCGAGCAGGGCTTCGACCTGCAGGATGGTCACCGCCGGGAAGGCGCGCGACAGCTCGACGACCTGCTGATCGTGACCCGGCGCCAGATAGAAGCTGGTCAGGTAGGTCGCCGGCAGATCTTTCAAGGTGCCGGGCTGGAAGATCATGAAGAAGTTCGGCTGGAAGTTGTCCCAGTTGATCTCGCGCAGGCTGGTGACCTTCGCTTCACGATTGACCCCGCCGACATTGAACACCATGTGATCGCCGAGTTTGAGCTTGAGGCTTTCGGCGACTTTGCCTTCCACAGAGACACCGGGAACATCGTCGCTTGGCTGATCCTTCCACCACTGGCCGGCGGTGAGCTTGTTGCCCGCCGGCAAGTCCGCCGCCCAGGTCAGGCTCAAATCCCGTTGGATCGCCCGATCGCCGGCCGAGTCCTTGCTGACAATTTGCTGCACCGGATCGCCGTTGATGCTGATCAGCCGTCCCGGCACGACTGGATAGAGCGGCGCGGCTTGCGCAGACACATTGATCAGGTGATCGGCGAAGGCTTGTTTGTCTGCCGGCAGAATATTCAGGGCGAAGTAGTTCGGCGCATTTTTAGGCAGCTGGTTTTGCCAGGTGTCGAGCAGTTCGCCGCGCAGCAAAGCGATCAGCGCCATCGACAGCAGAATTAGCCCGAACGCCAGCGACTGCCCCGCTGCCGCCAAGGGATGGCGCAACAGTTGCCCCAGACCCAGACGCCACGGCAACGAAGCGCGGGCGAGCATCCGCCGCAGACTTTGCAGCAGCAGCAACAGCAAACCACCCAATACCAATGCCGCAACCACGCCGCCACCGAGCAGGGCAAAGGTCAGCAGCAGATCCAGACTCAAGCGCCACATGATCAAGCCGAGCGCGCCCAATGCCGCGCCGTAAACCATCCAGGTGCTCGATGGAATCGGCAGCATATCGCGACGCAACACGCGCAGCGGCGGAACGCGGCCCAATGCGGCGAGCGGCGGCAAGGCGAATCCGGCCAGCGCCACCAGCCCGGTGCCGATTCCCGCGATTGCAGGAAACAGCCCGCCCGGAGGCACATCGCTCGGCAACAGATCGTGCAACAGCGCGAACAATCCCAGTTGCGCCAGCCAGCCGAGCAACGCGCCACTGAGTGCAGCGATCAGCCCGAGTACGGTCAATTGGATGCTGAACAGCAACATGGTTTCCCGGCGTGACAAACCGAGGCAGCGCAACAGCGCACTGGCATCGAAACGTCGGCTGGCAAAACGATTCGCCGACAATGCCACGGCCACACCAGCGAGCAGCACCGCGACCAGACTGGCCATGTTCAGATAACGCTCGGCCTTGCCCAGCGCACCGCCGATTTGCCGGTTGCCATCGCGGGCGTCCTGAATGCGCTGGTTGGCGGCGAGCCCCGGTTTGATCAGTTGCCGATAGGTTTCCAGCGCCTGCGGTTCGCCGCGCCACAATTCGCGGAAACTGACCCGGCTGCCGGGTTGCACCACGCCCGTGGCGGCGAGGTCGTCGAGGTTGATCATCACTCGCGGTGTCAGGCTGTAGAAGTTGCCCGCCCGATCCGGCTCGTACGTCAGCACGCGGGTCAGTTTCAGCGTCTTCATGCCGACATCGATGCTGTCGCCGATCTTCAGGTCCAGCGCCGTCAGCAGGCGCGCCTCGACCCAGGCTTCGCCCGGTTGCGGTTCGCCGCCAACGTCTTCGGTTGCGAAGGGCGCTGGCGCGCTCTTCAGTTCGCCACGCAAGGGGTACGCGCGGTCGACAGCCTTGATGCTCGACAGCTGAATGCCGTTGTCGGTGGCGATGACACTGGAGAACTCCACCACTTGCGCATGGCTCAGGCGTAGTTCGGTGCCGCTCTTGATCTGTTCTTCGCGGGCCGGCGAACTGCCTTCAAGGACCAGATCGGCACCGAGAAACTCGGTGGCGCGCAGCGTCATGGCGCCGTTAAGGCGCGCGCCGAAATAACCGATGGCGGTACTCGCCGCCACCGCCACGACCAAGGCGAAAAACAACACGCGCAATTCGCCGGCGCGGGCATCGCGCATCAATTGGCGAATGGCGAGACTGAACAGACGCAACAGCGGCAAACGTGCCATCAAGGCTCCAGAGGGGCGACCAACAGCCCGGCTTCAAGACGGATCAGGCGCCGGCAGCGATGGGCCAGGCGTTCGTCGTGGGTCACCAGCACCAGAGTGGTGCCGCGTTCCTTGTTCAATTCGAACAGCAAGTCGCTGATGCGCTCGCCGGTGTGGCTGTCGAGGTTGCCGGTGGGTTCATCGGCAAACAGCACATCCGGCTCGGCGGCGAAGGCGCGGGCGATGGCGACACGCTGTTGCTCGCCACCGGAGAGCTGGCGCGGCGAGTGCGTCAGGCGTTGACCGAGGCCGACGCGCTGGAGCAGTTCGGTCGCACGCTCGCGCGCATCTTTGCGGCCATCGAGTTCCAGCGGCAGCATGACGTTTTCCAGTGCGTTGAGGCTGTCGAGCAACTGGAACGACTGGAAGACGAAACCGACATGTTCGGCACGGATGCGCGCACGCTGGTCTTCGTCAAGATTGCTCAGGCCTTGCCCGGCGAGGGTTACTTCACCGCTGCTCGGCAGGTCGAGGCCGGCGAGCAGGCCGAGGAGGGTGGATTTGCCGGAACCGGACGCGCCAACGATGGCCAGGCTGTCGCCCTTGTTCAGTTCCAGGCTGAGTTCGTGCAGGATAGTCAGTTCACCTTCCGCGCTGGGAACCACTTTGCTGAGGTTCTTCGCGGTGAGAATGCTTGCGCCCATGGAGAATCCGATGCGAGTGTGGTTTTTGAGTGCTGGCCTGGCCTTGATGTGCATGGCCCAGAACGCAGCGGCGGGTACTGTCCTGATCGTTGGCGATAGTATCAGCGCCGGTTTCGGACTGGATACCCGCTTGGGGTGGGTGTCGTTGCTGGAACAACGGCTCAAACAGGAGGGTTTCGACGATAAAGTGGTCAATGCCTCCATCAGCGGCGACACCAGTGCCGGAGGCCAGGCGCGGCTGCCGGCGCTGCTTGCAGAGCATAAGCCTGAGCTGGTGATCCTCGAACTGGGGGGTAACGATGGCCTGCGCGGGATGCCGCCAACGCAATTGCAACAAAATCTTGCCTCGATGATCGACAGCTCGCGCCAGAGCGGCGCCAAGGTGTTGTTGCTCGGCATGCAACTGCCGCCCAATTACGGTAAGCGTTACACCGACGCTTTTGCCGAGGTCTACGGCAAACTCGCCGACGACAAAAAGATCCCTTTGGTACCGTTTTTCCTCGAAGGCGTCGGCGGTCATCCGGACTTGATGCAAGCCGACGGTCTGCACCCGGCAGCCGGGGCTCAGGGCAAGTTGCTGGAAAATGTCTGGCCGACGCTAAAACCGCTGTTATGAGGCTTTTCTATGGGCAGGCTTTCGGCTAATGTGGCGCCCCCTTATTTGGAGCCCCCGATGTCGCGTTCTGCCTGGTCCCTGTTTGCCTACCAACTGATCGAACCTGACGAGCAGCTGGATCTGTTCGCCTGTCAGGAAGTGCGGGTGCATCTGGTGACGCGTCAGCTGGAACTCGGTGGCTCGGCCGATCGCACCCTGTGCGGCAGTCTGCTGCCGGCGCAACCGCGCTGGTCGAGCGTGGATCGGCGGGTGTTTCAGGATCAGCGTCTGTGTTCGCTGTGCCGGGCGATTCTGGAGTCGCAGAAGCGCGGCACTTCGCCGATCTGGCCTGAGCTGCGTTTCGAGCTCTGACCCACCCCAAGGCACCTTGTCGCCTGCATTGGGGTGATCTCCCCGAATATTCAAAGTGCGGTGTACAATCGCGCTCTTATACCCTTGTTGATCATGCGAAGGATTTTCCGGATGTTGCCGCGCTTTCCTGCCGTCACCCGCTGCCTGTCACTTGCCGCCCTGTGTGTGGCCGGTCCCGTTGCTGCATTGGAGTTCCCCCTGCCACCGCCCGGTGAAGACATCATCGGCCAGGTTCAGGTGATCAAAGCCAAGTACGAAGACACCTTCGCCGATCTGGGCACCACCTACGATCTCGGCTACTCGGAAATGGTTGCGGCCAACCCGGGCGTCGATGCCTGGTTGCCGGGCGCCGGTACGGAAATCGTCCTGCCGACGCGTTTCATTCTGCCGCCGGGCCCGCGTGAAGGCATCGTCATCAACCTGGCCGAGTATCGCCTTTACTATTACCCGAAAGGCAAGAACACGGTGTACACCTTCCCGCTGGGGATTGGTCGTGAGGGCTGGGGCTCGCCGATCGCGCACACCACCATCACCGCGAAGACGCCGAACCCGACCTGGACGCCGCCAGCGTCGATCAAGGCTGAACACGCCGCTGACGGTGATCCGCTGCCAAACGTGGTGCCGGCCGGCCCTGACAACCCGCTGGGCCCGTTCAAGTTCACGTTGGGCACACCGGGCTACCTGATCCACGGTTCGAACAAGAAGTTCGGCATCGGTATGCGCACCAGCCACGGCTGCTTCCGCATGTTCAACAACAACGTGCTGGAAATGGCCGGCATGGTGCCGGTCGGCACGTCGGTGCGCATCCTCAATGATGCGTACAAGTTCGGCCGCAGCAACGGCAAGGTCTATCTGGAGGCGCACACGCCGATCGACGACAAGGGCAACCCGTCCGTGGTCGACAAACACACGGCGGTGATCAACGCGATGCTCAAGCGTGAAGACATCACCAACAACCTGCGCATGAACTGGGACGTGGTGCGTGATGTGGTCGCGGCCGAAGATGGCCTGCCGACCGAAATCGGTACGCCGAGTGCTTCCGCGCCGATGGTCTCGAGTACGCCGGTCGAGTTGCAGTAAGCGATCTGGACAAAACCCGCCGATGCGTAAAGCGTCGGCGGGTTTTTTATTGCCCGGACAAAAGCATCAGGCACAAAAAAGCCGACCCAAAAAATGGGTCGGCTTGATAACAATCCCGAAGGACTATTACTTGCGGCTAGCTTTTTCCAGCATGCGCAGAGCACGCTCGTTAGCTTCGTCAGCAGTCTGTTGTGCTTTTTGAGCAGCAGCCAGAGCTTCATCAGCTTTACGGTAAGCTTCGTCTGCACGAGCCTGGGAGCGAGCAGCTGCGTCTTCAGTAGCGGTCAGACGTGCTTCGGTTTCTTTCGATGCGCTGCTGCAACCGGTAGCCAGAACTGCGGCCAGAGCCAGAGCAGAGAATTTCAGAACGTTGTTCATCGTGTTCCCCTTCAAGGACTTTCAAATTAAGTGACTGTCTCCTCACGATTGAGGAAATAGCCGGCGTACATACTACCCATTACTTGTAGTAAGTAAACTGACGTAGCGCAAGAAGCAAAAAAAATTGTAGGCGCTGATTCTTTTTCGAGCAACTTTTAACTGCGTTGTATAAAAAATATCCAGCTGCAAGCCCCGTGCAGAGCGAGTCAATGAGAAAAAGTTCCCGCTATCTTGTGCTGTTTTTGCAGTCTTGGCTAAAGTCTTTCTAGATGAATTCGTCCACACTTTTGTTCCGATTTTGCGCGCTGCTTCGCTTATCTTTGTCCATGTTGAGGTGACTTTAAAAAAGGTTGCACGTCTTAAGTCTCAACATCCGGCAATGTTCAGGTGAGCGCCCCGGGAAGATTGTTTCCCCAGCCGCCTCTGCGTCCATCGGAGCAACCCCCGTCAACCGGCTTGATGACGAGCGCACCTTGAGCATTTTTGCCATTGGCGCCTACTATTTATCAGGTGCTCGGTTGCGCGAGATCGGTGTGGCTCTTCTCGGTGTCCATCAGGCACGGGGTGGCGTAGATGTTCCTTCGCCGGACAAACATCGGTAAGGTAGGGGTCAGAATCCAAGACCCGCGAGGAGTAGTGATGAGCGAGGCGTTGTCCATCCACCATGACCAGGCTGGTCATCAGTTCGAGACCAATGTGGACGGTCATCGTGCCTATCTGACCTATATGGATCTGGGGAAACAGACCCTGGATATCTACCGCACGTTTGTGCCCAACGCCCTGCGTGGCCGTGGCATTGCCGCTGCGCTGACCGAAAGGGCGCTGCAATACGCCGAAGAAATGGGCTACACGGTGATCCCGTCGTGCTCTTACGTCGAGCGCTATATGGAACGCCATCAGCGCCGCGCCGCAAAGATCTGAACCGCACACACAAAAACGCCGGGCAATGCCCGGCGTTTTTTTATGCCTGCGAAACGTCGATCAGCTGCGCTGACGTTTCGGCAACACGTCCTTGAGCTTGGCGTGCATGCTGCGCAGGGTGTTTTCAGTGGCAGACCAGTCGATGCAGGCATCGGTGATCGACACGCCGTATTGCAGGTCGGCGAGGTCTTTCGGAATCGCCTGGCAGCCCCAGTTCAGGTGACTTTCGACCATCAGGCCGATAATCGACTGGTTGCCTTCGAGGATCTGGTTGGCAACGTTTTCCATCACCAGCGGCTGTAGGGCCGGATCCTTGTTGGAGTTGGCGTGGCTGCAGTCGACCATGATGTTCGGCTTGATCTTCGCCTTGTCCAGCGCCTGTTCGCACAGGGCGACGCTGACCGAATCGTAGTTCGGCTTGCCATTGCCACCGCGCAGCACCACGTGACCGTAGGCGTTGCCTTTGGTGGTGACGATCGACACGCCACCTTCCTGGTTGATCCCGAGGAAACGGTGCGGGCTGGAGACCGATTGCAGGGCGTTGATCGCCACGGTCAGGCCGCCGTCAGTGCCGTTCTTGAAGCCGACGGCCGAGGACAGGCCGGAAGCCATTTCACGGTGCGTCTGGGATTCGGTGGTGCGCGCGCCGATGGCCGACCAGCTGATCAGATCCTGCAGATACTGCGGGGAAATCGGGTCGAGGGCTTCGGTGGCGGTCGGCAGGCCTTTTTCGGCCAGGTCCAGCAGCAACTGGCGACCGATGTGCAGACCGTCCTGAATCTTGAACGAGTCGTCCAGATACGGATCGTTGATCAGGCCTTTCCAGCCGACGGTGGTCCGTGGCTTCTCGAAATACACACGCATGACCAGATACAAAGTGTCGGAGACTTCCTCCGCGAGCACCTTCAGGCGATCGGCGTATTCGTGGGCAGCCTTGATGTCGTGGATCGAGCACGGGCCGATCACTACGAACAGACGGTGGTCGGTGCCATCAAGAATGTTGCGAATGACTTCGCGGCCCTTGGTGACGGTGCGCAGGGCAGCATCGCTCAGAGGGATATCACGCTTGAGCTGATCGGGAGTGATCAGGGTCTCGTTAGAGGCGACGTTTAGGTCGTTGATCGGTAAATCAGCCATCGTTTACTCGTCAGGTCACGGGTGCCGGCCGCCAGCGATCCCCGCGCGGCGGAGCACAGCAGATTTAAGCGCGTCGGGGAGCGGAACCTTAGCGCGTAAAGCGCCTGGTAGACAATGGGCAAAAGGTGCTTTAGTCCAGCGCTGGCTGCGCAAAAGCCTTGCGCACGCTGTCGTGGGAGAACTCGTCGGCGTGTTGCTCGACCCACTGCAGGGCCAGCGCCTGAATATCGTGCAAATCATCGTGGGCGTCATTCATGCGGCAGAAGCGCTCGATCTGACACACTTGCTCACCCATTCGCGCGCTGAACAGCGTCTGCTCATCAGTGAAAGCGATGCCCACCAGGTAACCTTTTTTGCGCCGCAGGCACCACGCCACATAGCCCGGATAACAGATGTCAGCGTTGAGCGTGGGCATGCGCACTTGCAGCGCCGTGCCATGGCGCCAGGCACGGTGGTAATTGCAAGCGATGCCGCCGAGGCTGATAGTGTGCAGCTGTCGCCTGGAAATACACTCGGGCTTGAGTAACGTCAGTTCAACCGGTACTTCGTCCGGATGAGGAATGAAACGTCCCATGAGCACAGACTCCCTGTGTCAGCCATTTGACATTGTTTCCCCCAGTATAGTGGTCGAATCCGAGCTGACCGATTTCGACGCCGACCAACGGCTATTGGCGATGAGCGGCGTTTCCCTGGTCATTTTCACCAGCGTCGGCTGCGCCAGTTGCCGCTACGCCCGCGGAGTATTGCCGGAGATGGGACTGGCGGTTGATCGCCTGTGCTGGATTGATGCCGGTGACAATGGCGGGTTGGTGGAGCGCTATCAGGTCTTTCATTTGCCGGCGCTGTTCGTGGTGCGCGACGGCGAGTTCTTTGGGGCATTGCACACGCGCCTGACCGCCGATGCACTCAACGAGGCATTGGCGCAGGCACTGGGTCGAATTGCAGAGGAGTTGCCATGATGGGGGCAGTGAATAAACCGGGCGTTGATAAACCGACAGTGGGGATTATTGGCACCGGTGCAATCGGTGGGTTCTATGGTGTGATGCTGGCGCGGGCCGGATTCGATGTGCATTTTTTGTTGCGCAGCGAGTTTTCGGCGGTGGCAGAGCGAGGGTTGCACGTCAACAGCGCGGTGCATGGCCCGATGACGTTGAATCCGGCGCAGGCGTATTCCGCCGCCGAAGACATGCCCAAGTGTGACTGGCTGTTGGTCGGGGCGAAAACCACCAGCAATGCCGGTCTCGCGCCTTCTATCATTCAAGCAGCCAAACCCGATGCCAAAGTGTTGGTGCTGCAAAACGGCCTCGACGTTGAAGACGATTTGCGTGAACTGTTGCCCGATTCCCTGCATCTGCTCGGCGGTTTGTGCCTGATTTGCGTACACCGTGAAGGCCCCGGGCAAGTCACCCATCAAGCGCTCGGCGCGGTGAATGTGGGTTATCACAGCGGCCCGGCCATCGACGATGACACCCGTATGGCCATTGTCGAAGAAGGCTCCGGTCTGTTCCGCGCCGCCGGTCTCGAATCCCAGGCCATGGCCAATCTAAAGCAGGCACGTTGGCAGAAACTGGTCTGGAATATTCCCTACAACGGCCTGTCCGTGCTGCTCGGCGCCGGTACCACGCCACTGATGGCCGACGCCGACAGCCGCGTATCAATTCAAGCCTTGATGGCCGAAGTGGAGCAGGGCGCCAAGGCCTGTGGCTACGAAATGCCACCCGGTTACGCCAGCTTCCTGTTCTCGATGACGGAAAAAATGCCCGACTACTGGCCGAGCATGTACCACGACTTTTTACACAAGCGACCGCTGGAGCTAGAGGCGATTTACGCCCGGCCACTGGTGGCGGCCAAAGCGGCAGGCTGTGAGCTGCCGCGAATCGAGGCGCTGTACCGCAATTTGCGTTTTATCGACCGGCGCAACGTTTAGGTCGGTTTTTTTGTGAAGGGCGGGGGAAGCATGGCCAAGAACATCGATGACAAACTGGTGCTGGCGATTTCATCGCGCGCCTTGTTCGACCTGAGCGAAAGCCACAAGGTCTACCTGTCGAGCGGCGTCGAAGCCTATCGGCAATATCAGATCGAGCACGAGGACGAGATTCTCGCGCCCGGCGATGCTTTCCCGCTGGTGGAAAAACTCCTGAGCCTGAACAGTCGCCTCGGTCGCGCGCGGGTCGAGGTGATCCTGGTCTCGCGCAACAGCGCCGACACCGGGCTGCGCGTATTCAACTCGATTCACCATTACGGCCTGGCGATTTCCCGCGCGGCGTTCGTCGGCGGGCGCAGTCCGTATCCGTATTTGAAAGCTTTCGGTTGTGACCTGTTTCTGTCGACTCACGCTGAAGATGTGCGCGCCGCGCTGGATGCCGGTTTCGCCGCCGCGACGATTCTGTCTGGTGGCGCCAGCCGCGCGGCCAGCGATGAGTTGCGCATCGCCTTCGACGGTGATGCGGTGATTTTTTCCGACGAATCGGAGCGCGTTTATCAGTCCGGTGGCCTGGAAGCGTTTCAGGCCAAAGAGCGCGAAGCCGCTCGCGAACCGTTGCGCGGCGGTCCCTTCAAAGGCTTTCTCGCGGCGCTCAATTTGCTCCAGCGCGAATTCCCCGACGACGACTGTCCGATCCGCACGGCGCTGGTCACCGCGCGTTCGGCGCCGGCCCATGAAAGGGTGATTCGCACGCTGCGCGAATGGGACATCCGGCTCGACGAATCCTTGTTTCTCGGCGGCCTGACCAAATCGGCGTTTCTCGAAGCGTTCGCCGCCGACGTGTTCTTTGACGATCAGGCCGGTCACTGCGAACTCGCCCGCGAAGTGGTCGCCACTGGCCACGTGCCGCATGGCATCAGCAACGAACCTTCGATCTAAAGCCCATTGGTTCAAGACGTTGCGTCACACGTCGTAGTCGTCAAGGCACTGCTAAGCTGAATCAAATCTCCGCCATGTTGGCTTGCGAGGAGGTCATATGATTCGTTCAATGCTGTATGCCACTGACCTCGGTCTGTACGCACCGTTAGTGATGCAGCATGCCCTGGCGCTGGCGCGGACGTTCAATGCCGACTTGTATGTGGTGCATGCCGTCGAGCCGATGGGGCTGTTTGCCGAGTCGGTGTTGCAGAGCTATCTCGATGAGCAGGCGTTGAACGAATTCCACAGCCAGGGTCTGAAAACAGTCATCGCCAATATCGAGCAGCGGGTGCTGGAAAGTTTTCGCGAAGAACTGGGCGAGGAGGGCGAGCAGGATCTGCAACGCATTCGAGCCGTGCGGGTGGTGCAGGGCGATCCGTCGCAGGTGATTCTTGACCAGGTGCAGAAACTCTCCGTCGATTTGCTGATCGTAGGAAGCCACAGTCACGGGGTAGGCGCGGAGACGCCATTGGGGCGCACAGCGGCTCGGGTCCTGCAGTTGGCCAAGGTGCCGGTTTATCTGGTGCCGTTGGTGGAGCGTCGGCGGCGGGAGGATCGCTGAAGCGGGAATAATGGCACTTTGATAAAAAAGTTCTAGATTTATTCTTCAAACCATTAATATAGTTATATACCGTCGCTGATGCCCGTGGCGTCTATCTGCTTTGAGGGATTCATATGAAGCTTCAACAATTGCGCTACATCTGGGAAGTGGCGCACCACGACCTCAACGTTTCCGCTACCGCCCAAAGCCTATACACCTCGCAACCGGGTATCAGTAAACAAATCCGCCTGCTGGAAGATGAACTCGGCGTTGAAGTCTTTGCCCGCAGCGGCAAGCACTTGACCCGTGTGACCCCGGCCGGCGAGCGCATCATCACCACCGCTGGCGAGATTCTGCGCAAGGTCGAAAGCATCAAGCAGATTGCCCAGGAATTCTCCAACGAGAAGAAAGGCACCCTGTCGATCGCCACCACCCACACCCAGGCGCGTTATGCGCTGCCGCCGGTGATCAGCAATTTCATCAAACAATATCCCGACGTGGCGCTGCACATGCACCAGGGTTCGCCGATGCAGATCGCCGAAATGGCCGCTGACGGCACCGTCGATTTTGCCATCGCCACCGAAGCGCTGGAGTTGTTCGGCGATCTGGTCATGATGCCGTGCTATCGCTGGAACCGTTGCGTGGTCGTGCCACAGGGCCACCCGCTGACCAAGCTGCCGAAGCTGACTTTGGAAGCACTGGCCGAATACCCGATCGTGACTTACGTGTTCGGTTTCACCGGCCGTTCGAAACTCGACGAAGCCTTCAGCCATCGTGGCCTGACGCCGAAAGTGGTGTTCACCGCCGCCGACGCTGACGTGATCAAAACTTACGTGCGTCTGGGCTTGGGCGTGGGCATCGTCGCCAAAATGGCGGTCGACACCAAACTCGATAACGACCTGGTGGTGCTGGATGCCAGTGAACTGTTCGAATCGAGCATCACCAAGATCGGTTTCCGTCGCGGCACTTTCCTGCGTGGTTTCATGTGCGACTTCATCGAGAAGTTCGCCCCGCACCTGACCCGCGAAGTCATGGCCAAAGCCATCCAGTGCCACAACAAGCAGGAACTGGAAGAACTGTTCGACGGCGTCGAACTGCCGGTTCACTGATCCGCTGTCTCAGAGCACCTCGGTAACAGCAAACTGTTGCCGGGTGCCCGCCACCAGAATCTCCACCTCATCGCCCTCGAACTTGCCCAACAGGCCTTTGCCCAGAGGCGAGCGCGGGGTGATGACGGTAATCGGCTGACCGACCACGTCGATTTTCAAACCCGCCGCATCCGGCGCCAGAAACAGCCATTGCTCGCGACCCTTTTCATCCTCCAGGCCGAGCAGGGCGCCGATCTCGATGCCACGATTTTCATCGTAAGCACGCAGCATCAGGTTCTGACACAGCGCCAGTGACTGCCGAATTTCCTCAACCCGTTTCGCCTGACCCGCCGCCAGATACGACGCCTCCAGACCCAGCGTGTCGTATTTGTTTTCGGCGATGTTTTCTTCGTGGGTCGCGGTTTCGTAAGCGGTTTGCGCGGCACGCTCGGCAATGTCGAGGTCGATGCGCAGCTTGTCGAGAATCAGTTGGTGGACGGCGTACTTATTCATGATCAATCGCAGAATTGTAAAACGTTGGCGCGGCTCTTTTCGCTCGGGGCCGTCTGGTCCTGTTGCAGCCAGAACTGGCATTTGGGGTTCGACTGATTGCGAATACTGCTGCGGGCCTGATCCATACGCTGCTGTTGCTCATTGCGGCGCAGGTTTTCTTCGTACTGATCGAACAATGGACTCTGCGGCGGAATATCCGGCTGGACCTGAACCTGAGGCGCTGGCGGATTGGCCAGTTGCTGCACCGCTTGAGCAACCGGTGCCAATTGTTCAGTGAACAGAAAGCGTGAAAGCAGCCAGCAGGTCAGCGCAATGGCGAGAAAGCCCAGCCATAGGCCCAAGGCAATGCTACCGGTCAAATGCAGCGCGCTAAGCTGAACGGGCAAAGGTCGACGCGGGTTGGGGCGATAGGGCATGGCGGCCTCCTGGCGGATGATTGCGGGCGAGTGGCGATTGTCGCACGAAGATTAATCGCCGTCGGCTCTTCTGCGCGAGGTGATTTATGCGGACAATTGACGCTTTTGCCAACGGGAGATTTGCATGTCGGAACTGAACACCCGCTGGGATATTTTCTGCACCGTCGTCGACAACTATGGCGACATCGGTGTGACCTGGCGTCTGGCCCGGCAATTGGTGGCTGAGCATGGGCTTGATGTGCGTTTGTGGGTCGATGATTTGCGCGCATTCGAACGGATCTGCCCCGAGATCGACATCAATGCCGCGCAGCAATGGCAACAAGGCGTAGAGGTGCGGCACTGGCCCGCCGAGTGGCCGCACACAGAGGCGGTAGACGTGGTGATCGCCGCATTCGCCTGTCAGTTGCCGAGTGATTACATGGACGCCATGGCTGCGCGGGGAAAACCGCCGCTGTGGATGAACCTCGACTATCTGAGCGCCGAAGACTGGGTGGTGGGTTGCCATGGGCTGCCGTCGGTCAAATACAAAACAGTGCAGAAGTTCTTCTTCTTTCCGGGCTTCCAAGCGGGGACGGGCGGACTGCTGCGTGAACGAGGACTGCTCGAAAAGCGTCGGCAATTTCAGCAGGATGCCGATGCGCGGCGACAATTCCTGCAAGGTCTGGGGATTGATCGCGCAGCAGATGCACAGCTGATTTCGCTGTTTGCCTACGAAAATGCCGGGCTGGCCAGTTGGCTGGACGTATTGGCGGCGGACAGCACGCCGACTCACCTGCTGGTGCCGGAAGGGCGAATTCTCGGTGATGTGGCGCGTTGGCTCGAAGTGGAAACCCTGGGCGTCGGGGCCATCCACGTCCGTCAGGCACTGACCGTGCAAGTGCTGCCGTTCGTCCGACAGGATCAGTACGATCATTTGCTGTGGTGCTGCGATTTCAACGCGGTGCGTGGCGAAGATTCGTTCGTCCGGGCGCAATGGGCGGGGCGGCCGATGCTCTGGCACATCTATCAGCAAGACGAAGACATCCATCTGGACAAGCTCGACGCCTTCCTCGCGCTCTACACGAAACGGCTTTCTCCGGCGGCTGCCGAGGCGATGAACGGTCTGTGGCGCGCGTGGAGCGCCGGTCAGCCGATCGGTGAACACTGGCTCGCGGCCCGCATTCATTGGCCAGAACTGCAGAAAAATGCCGAAGCGTGGTGTCTGGAACAAGGCTTGCAGGCCGATCTTGCCGCGGCGCTGGTACAGTTTTACCTAAATTGGATATGATACGCGGCCTAGATTTTTGTAAATCCCATCCAAATTCGGATATTCGTAATGAAAACTGGTAAAGAACTCAAACCCGGTACCGTGATCCGTCTCGAGAACGATCCTTGGCTGGTTCAGAAAGCTGAATTCACCAAGTCGGGCCGTAACAGCGCGATCATGAAGACCAAGCTGAAAAACCTGCTGACCGGTTACAAGACCGAGATCGTTTACAGCGCTGACGACAAACTGGACGACGTGATCCTCGACCGTAAAGAAGCCACCCTGTCTTTCATCAGCGGTGACTCTTACACGTTCATGGACACCACTGACTACACCATGTACGAGCTGAACGCTGAAGACATCGAAGCCGTTCTGCCATTCATCGAAGAAGGCATGACCGACGTCTGCGAAGCCGTGTTCTTCGAAGAGCGTCTGGTTTCCGTAGAACTGCCGACCACCATCGTTCGTGTAGTTGACTACACCGAAGGTTCGGCTCGCGGCGACACTTCCGGTAAAGTCATGAAGCCAGCCAAGCTGGCCAACGGTACTGAGCTGCAGGTTGCTGACTTCATCGAAATCGGTGACAAGATCGAAATCGACACCCGCGAAGGCGGTTCCTACAAAGGCCGTGCTAAATAAGCGCTGGTTTTTGCGGAAAGAAAAAGCCCGACCATTGAGTCGGGCTTTTTTGTGCCTGCAATTTGCGTACAGCTTCAGACAGTCACGTGCAAGCGTACGTCGACATTGCCACGGGTGGCGTTGGAGTACGGGCAGACCTGGTGGGCCGCGTCGACCAGCGACTGGGCGTCGGCTTTTTCCAGACCTGGCAGGCTGATGTGCAGGTCGATGTCCAGACCGAAACCGCCGGGGATCTGGCCGATACCGACGTGGGCGGTGATCGAGGCGTCGTCGGGGATTTTGCGCTTGGTCTGGCTGGCGACGAATTTCAGTGCGCCAATGAAGCAGGCCGAGTAGCCGGCAGCGAACAGTTGCTCAGGGTTGGTCGCCGCGCCGCCTGCACCGCCGAGTTCTTTCGGAGTTGCCAGTTTGACGTCGAGGATGTTGTCGCTGGAGATCGCACGACCATCACGGCCGCCGGTGGAAGTAGCGATTGCAGTGTAGAGAGTTTGCATGGTGTGAGCCTCGTAGGATGGTGTGTTGCGCGCTGATTGTTTGTGCGCTAATTAAGTACGAGGTGAATGTATCGCGTGAATATTTAGTGCGCAAGATAAATTTTTGAAGAATCTGCGCTTTTGCTACCGAGCGGGTGTGAGAGGAGGGCTGTAAGGCTCGATTTAGAGCGGATTGCGGGGAAGTTCAGGTGCTGAGAAATATTGTGCTGGCGATGAAATCAATGTGGGAGCGGGGGGGGGTTGGGGGGGGAGAACCCCACCCACCCCCTT